>CAIRFY010000474.1 GCA_903877945.1 uncultured Oscillochloris sp.
CAGCCCCTCTCCCTGTGAGGGAGAGGGGAGATTCCGCACCAGGATGCGTCCGACTCCCCCTCTCCCGCTCAGGGAGAGGGGGCTAGGGGGTGAGGGCTGAGCGGCGATCACACGATTTTGCTCATGCCCTAAGGGCGGCGGGTGGCACACCCCCGCGCAAGCATCTGGTGAGCAGCGGCCTAACCTCGATAGGCCGCGAGGGCAACTTCGCGGTCGGGATAGATCTTAAAGAGCGTATCAAAGCGGCTCTTGCGAAAGATCTCGGCGATCTGTGGCTGTAGCCCGGCTAGGCGCAGGTCGCCACCGAGAGGCTGCACAGACTTCAGGTTCGTCAGCAGCATACGGAGGGCGAGGCTGGCCACAAAGTTCACCTGACTCATATCGGCCAGCACCTTGCCCTTATGAGAGGTGACCGTCTCGGCGAGGTTGTTTTCGATGGCGGCCACGCCGACCGCATCGAGACGGGCGGGTAGCTCGATCACCAGGACATCATCAATATGCTCTACATTCACGGGCGGAACCCCTTTCCATGCACGGTCAGTGACGGTTGCAGAGGAGGCTTGGCCTTCTGAGCTTGTATTATAACATGCTAGATTGAGTGTCTGTTCTGCCTACGCCGCCCGCGAGACAACCATCAGAGTGATATCATCGGCCTGGGGAGCTCCAGCCACATAGGCGTCCACCTGGCGAATCACAAGGCTGACAAGGTCGTGGCTCGACTGACCGACGCCCTCGCGCAGCACGGCGTGGAGCCGGTCATCGTTGAAGGGCTCACCTGCGGCGTTCATCGCCTCGGTGATGCCGTCGGTGAACAAAATGAGGCGCTCGCCGGGAGCGATGTGGGCGTGCTGCACCGGAAACTCCTGGCTGGCCATGATCCCAATCGGCAGGGTACCCTCCTGAAGCTCGTGGATATGTTGGCCGGAATCGTCAATCTGGAGCGGCGGGTTGTGTCCGGCGTTCACATAGGCCAGTGCGCCGTTGCTCGGGTTGAGTACCGCGTAAAAGAGCGTGATGAACATGTTGCTCTCAGCGTGCTCGCGGCAGATGTAGTCGTTCACCAGCCAGAGCGCACCGGTGAGAATGTTTTCAATGTCGTGGATCATACCGCCCTGGAAGATCCAGGGTGCCAGGGAGGCGGCGCGCAGGAGCGAGCGGCTCAGGGCCACAAACAGGGCTGCGGTGACGCCCTTGCCACAGGCGTCGGCCACGACCAGTCCCAGGCGACCATTGCCCAACTCAATACAGTCGTAGAAGTCACCGCCGACAGCCTGGGCGCCACGGCTGTAGGCACCCACCTGCCAGCCAGCGGGCTGGGCCAGCGTACGCGGCAGGAAAGACTCCTGGATCTGGCGGGCGACCGCCATCTCCTGCTCGATCCGGTTCAGCCGGATCAGCTCGGCCTGGGCGGCCTTGAGTTGCTGGTATGCCTTGAGCAACTCGGCATTCTTGCGCTCCAGATCGCTGATCATCCGCTGGTTGGTGTTGCGCACGCGGGTGGTGCTGTTGCGCAGCATGTTCATGGCCAACTCGGGGTTTGAGCCGATCAGGATTTTAAAGTCAGCCTCGGTGATCACCACCAGATAGCTGGCATTGACGGCGCGTACCATCGCCGAGCGCGGGCTGCGGTCAATTAGGGCCATCTCGCCAATCATCTGACCAGCATCGTAGACCTCTAGGCGATGCTCGGTGCCGTTGACGAAGGTGATCACCTCCATCACGCCATCGATGATCACAAAGCAGTCATAGCTGATGTCGCCCTGGTTAAAGAGTACCTCGCCGGCTTCGAGATGGCGCTGGCCAAGGTGGGTGGCCATATGGTCAAGGATCTTTGCGTCCAGGTGCGCAAACCAGGGCACCCCGCGCAGCAGGTCTTGCAGCATCTCACGGCCCTTTTATCACAACGAGTTCATTCCAGCCGCTGGTGTCATCATGCTCATAAGAGAGATCGTCTGCGAACTCACGGACGAAGTAGAGTCCCAACCCTCCGATCATGCGCGAGGTCGGGTCAGTGTCGCTCAGATCGGGGTCTGGCTGATCACGTGGATCGAAGGGGTCGCCCCGGTCGCGGATGCTCATCCGCAGCGTCCCCTCATCACACGAGCAGACCAGATGGATCACATCGCGGTTAGCGTCGGTATAGCCATATTTCACGATGTTAGTCGCGATCTCCTCGATCACCAGACGCATCAGGTAGCTCTGGTCTGCCGTGAGGGGCAGGCTCACCTCCACGCTATCGGTAAAGGCCATCAGCGTCGTAATGCTGCCCCAGTCAGCGTGTACTTCGATCGACTGTTGCATCGGCATCCCCAGCAATAGGCGACAGGGAACAGGGAGCGGAGCGCATGACGCTGCCTCCTCACCTCATCATAACACGCAATGCACATGGCTACACCAGAGCCGATCTCCAGACAACAGATCTACTCCCACTCAATCGTCGCCGGGGGCTTCGAGGAGATGTCGTAGACCACACGGTTCACCCCGCTGATCTCGTTGACGATCCGGCTGCTGACTCGCGCCAGCAGATCGTAGGGTAGCCGTGCCCAGTCAGCGGTCATATAATCCTCGGTGGTAATTGCGCGGATGGCGATGGTGTCGGCATAGGTGCGGCCATCGCCCATCACGCCGACGCTCTGCACGGGCAGCAGCACGGCGAACGCCTGCTGGGTAGCCCGGTAGAGTCCGGCGGCGCGCAGTTCCTCCAGGAAGATCGCATCGGCGCGGCGCAGGGTTTCCAGGCGATCCCAGGTAATCGGGCCAATCAGGCGCACGGCCAGACCGGGGCCAGGGAAGGGGTGTCGCCAGACCCAGTCGTCGGGCAGGCCCAGTTCCAGCCCGGCAGCGCGCACCTCGTCCTTGAACATATAGCGCAGCGGCTCCACCAGCTCCATCCGCATATCGGCAGGCAGCCCGCCCACGTTATGGTGGGTTTTGATCGTCACGCCCTTTTTGCGGTCGGGGGCGCTGCTCTCGATCACATCCGGGTAGAGCGTGCCCTGGGCCAGATACGTGGCATTGCCGAGGCCACGAGCCTCGCGCTCGAAGATCCGCACAAACTTCTCACCGATGATCTTGCGCTTGCGCTCGGGGTCGGCCACGCCCTCCAGGGCTGCAAGAAACTCCTCGCGGGCGTCCACAACCACCAGAGGAATGTGGAAGTGCTCGCGGAAGGTGGCGATCACCTGCTCGGCTTCGGCGAGGCGCAGCAGGCCATTATCGACAAAAACACACGCCAAACGCTCGCCCACAGCCCGGTGGATGATCAGCGCGGCCACCGCCGAGTCTACACCACCGGAGAGCGCGCAGATCACTCGCCCCTCGGGGCCGACCTTCTCGCGCACCCGCTCGATGGCCTCAGCCACAAAATTCGTCGGCTGCCAGGCCGCGCCCGCCCCGCAGATGACGTGCAGGAAGTTACCCAAGATGCCCTTGCCGTGAACCGTGTGGACGACCTCGGGGTGAAACTGGACGCCATACCAGCGCCGCTGGTCGTCGCCCATAGCGGCGAAGGGAGTGGAGACATTCGTCGCCAGGGCGCGAAACCCCGGCGGCAGAGCCTCGATCCGGTCGCCGTGGCTCATCCAGACCATCTGGCTCAGCGGGGTACCGGCAAAGAGCGGGTGTTCGCCCATCAGAGCCACGTCAGCCGGGCCAAACTCGCGATCCTCAGGGCTACGTACGTCCCCGCCGAGGGCGTGGCTCATCAACTGCATACCGTAGCAAATGCCGAGGACGGGCAGGCCGGAGGCGAGTAGCCACGCGGGCATCTGCGGGGCACCAGGCTCGTAGACGCTGGCCGGGCCGCCGGAGAGGATCACGCCGAGCGGGTTGAGCGCGGACACCTGAGACTCAGGTGTATCGTGAGGCAGCAGTTCGCTATAGACGCCCTGTTCGCGCACACGACGCACAATCAGTTGGGCCGTCTGTGAGCCAAAATCAAGCACGGGAATACTGTAAGACATAAACTCCTCATCAGACTCGAAAAGGGAGGGTCTTAGCGAGAGCGTTGCGCCCCCTCTAACCCTCCCTGTCCAGCGAGAGGGACTTCAAGAGAGAGAAAATCCCCCCTTGGCCCTCCCAATGTTCACATTAGCTCGCGGTTACGAGACGCAATCGGGGTGGGCCGAAGTTGATCACCCGATCAGGCGCTGGCGCACCGACCTCTCGCGCAACCAATTCGGAATCAGGGGTGATCACCACAGAATTGTCGCCACCGATAGCACTTGGCTCATAGCCATCGGCGTTCCAGTCGTTATGCCACTCGTTGCCGTTGTGTAGATAGCGATACTGAAATGACGTACCCGCATCAAGTTCAAGCGTCACCATCCAGCCCGTTTCGGTCTGACGGAGCGGCGTCGCCCGCTCGTCCCAGCCGTTAAAGTCCCCCACAAGGAAGATCATGTCGGCCCAGATGGCGGATGGCACGGAAAACGTCACCCGAACCTTGCCGGGTCGGCCAAGAGTCTTCGTAATCATGGCAGCACTCCTTTGGTGCCAGATCGCCAACGTCATTGTCGGCAGATAAGGCAAATTATAGCATACTGCTGTCATGAGGTGAAGATCTTATCAGGCTGGTTTCAGGGCTCATGCAAAGTCGTATGATCGCCGGACAGCCCTCACCCCCCAGCCCCCTCTCCCTGAGCGGGAGAGGGGGAGTCTGATGCGTCCTGCTGCGGAATCTCCCCTCTCCCCGTGAGGGAGAGGGGCAGGGGGTGAGGGCTACCCGGCGGCAAACGGTCAATCTGCCGCGAACCCTCGTCTAACGACTAATGAGGGGTAGATAGACTCGAGTAAAGGAGTGCTGAGCCTGGATGGTGGCCTCCTGCGTCTCCGTTACCAGGAACGCATCATTCCTGGCAGTCACCTGCGCGTCGGTCATAAAGGAGGTTCGATCCACGGGGAGCGGTAGGCCCGTCACCTTAGACACCAGCAGCGTGAAGCTCTGAGTGAGCTGCGCGGTGGTGAAGTTGCAATGACCGTACGTGTCTACCAAGAGATGAGAGACATTGGTGTTGCCGGCGGTCTGCGCCTTCTGCATGTAGAGCAGGGTCTGGTCGAGCGGTACAACTGGATCAAGCGTGGTGTGGACAACCACTATCGGGATATTCGGCTGTCCCGTCGTCTCGTAGGCAGCCAAAGCCTGGCGAACCGTGGGGCTTGTGGAGTAACGCACGACCTGTTGATTGAGCGCCCAATCGTCTGTCGTTCCCGAGTACCAGTAGGCGCTATTTTCAAACGGGTTGCCGCCGAGCCGGAGAGCGGCATCGTTTGTGGAGAGCAGACTGAAGTAGGCGAGATCCTGGATGGTCGCCACCGCCGTTGTGACATTGGTCGGATCGTAGGCTGCCTTCGATATGGTCAGCAGCAACTGCGCCACAGTGGGGTTGGCGATCACCGCGTTCGTGATGATTGGCTTGTAGGTCGCATCCCAGACGGACGAGGTTGTCGTGCTATCGGGCTGAGTAGCGCCCCATGCCGTCACCACGTCCTTGAAGGAGGCGTGGAAAAGCACATTGTAGTTGCCCCAGTAGTTGAGTTCGCGGGGGAAGTCGCCCACAATGCCACAGAGGGCCAGCGCACCGCTAAATGCGTTGTTGGGGTTGCTTTCGGCCAACTGTGTCGCAATCAGGCCACCCATTGAGGCACCGATGAGGTAGACGCGGCTGGTGGCAAACTCGGGGTTGCCTGCCTTGACCTGAGCCAGTAGCTCCAGAATATCCTGCTTGGCATCCTGAACAACCAGCCCGTTCGAGCGGTAGGTCGTGGTGGCATAGCTAAAACCAAGGCCCGTGATCATCGTAGACAGGTCGGTGACATTATCGGGCGGCGCATCTTGAAAACCGAGGGGGTCAGCCGGGACTTTGTAGCCGTGAACCCAGATCACCAGATCGCTCGTTGCGGTGGAAGGCAAACAGATCTTATAACGAGATTGCGAGGGCAGCGTTCCCTCAGCGCACGCGCCAGGCGCAACCGCCGCCACCGTCGTTGCCGCACGAACCTCGCCCCAGGTACCGACACCGCTCAGTACGATCACCGCCACCATGAACAGGGCCAGCCTACGTGTGTGCATGCGAACCTCCTTAGATTTTAGATTTTAGATTTTAGATTGCAGATTGCAGATTTAGGCCGATCTTGCCCCCCTCACCCCCGGCCCCTCTCCCTCACGGGGAGAGGGGAGATTCCGCACCAGGACGCATCCGACTCCCCCTCTCCCGCTCATGGAGAGGGGGCTGGGGGGGGAGGGCGGAGCGGCGGCAGATTCCTTAAAGGTATTGCCCTTAGGCATGTTTCAAAATGGGCACATTCAGCTTTACAGTCTTGCGATGAGGCGATGAGGCGATGAGGCGATGAGGCGATACGGAGCGCCTCACCGCGTCATCGTTTCGTCGCTGAATTGTCACGCTGGATTGAACCATGTCTA
>CAIRFY010000475.1 GCA_903877945.1 uncultured Oscillochloris sp.
GAGGGTGACTTTGCAACAGCCCTGGCTGTTCTGAACCTTGCCTAGACAGCGATGCTACCGGCTATGCTATCATACGATGCACAAGACGAGAGAGAACACGGATCTTCTGTGCCAACGTTTGCAATCTGCACTATACGAGGGGACGACCATGGAGAGAGTGGTCTACGTGGTGAGCGACCTGCACCTGGGGCCGGGGATATTGCCCGACGGCACGCCCGACCCGCTGGAGGATTTCACCGCCGGCGAGGACTTCGCACGGTTCCTGGCAACGATTGGCACCGGCGGTGATCCGGTGGAACTGGTGATCGCCGGGGACTTCCTAGAAATTCCGCAGACCCTTCCGGCGGTGGGGTTGGCCTCACCAGCAAACCACCTGGGCAGCACGGAGGAGGAGTCGCTGCAGCGAGTGAGGGTGATTCTGGGCCAGAGCCCGGAAATCGCCAGCGGGCACCCCGAGGTCTTCACCGCCCTGCGCACGTTTATGGCCGAGGGTAACTCGGTGACGATCATCGTCGGAAACCACGACATTGATCTGCTGTGGGGCGAGGTCTGGGCGGCGATCTTCGACGTGATCTACCCCCCCGGCGCGACGGGCGACCTGCGGCTCTACGAGTTCTGCTACGGCGTGGGCGACGGGTCGCACGGGCGGGTGTACATTGAGCACGGCCAGGAACACGACAAGGCCAACCGCACGGGCGACCGCATGAGCATGCCGTTCGCCCTGGACGACATGGGCGTGCGCAGACTCAAGCGCTGCTGGGGCACGCTCTTTGTTGAGAAGGTGTACAACGAGCTTGAGCGCGACCGCTGGTTTATCGATAATGTGAAGCCTATTTTTAAGGTGATCAGCCTGGGTTTGCGCAACGACTTCCGCTTTACGGCCACGGCCTTGGGGTTGGTCGCAACGTTCCTACTCACCAGCGGGCTGCCGCCGATCTTCGGTGCGGGCGCGGGTGTGCTGGGGGCTGCAGGGGACGTGCCGATGCCCACGGTGGATGATCTGGTGTCGACGCTGGCCGACGACGGCCTGCGGGCGGGCATCCAGGCCCAATTGAGCGACCCGGCCTTCCGCGCCGAGTTCGAACTGGTGTTCCAGGGGGCCGACCCGGTGACGATGGGCGCGGCCCTTGGCGGCGCGGCCATGTCAATGATCCTGGGCGATACGTCTGGCGAGAGCGTGGTGCTGGGCGGTTTCGGGGCCAACGCCGAGGATGATTATCGCCAGGCGGCCCGCGCTGTGCTGGAGCGCGACCCAGCGGTAGGCACGGTGATCATGGGCCACACCCACGGCCCAATTGATGGCTATACGAACCCGATCAGCACATCCGACAGACGGACGGGCTACTACTTCAATAGCGGCACGTGGACACGCCATCTGAAGGAGCAGGGGCGTGACTACACGTGGGCCGAGGTCTCTGACCTGGCTAACTACACCGCGTCGAATACCTATATCAAACTGGAGCCGCAAGCCGATGGCTCGTACAAGCCGACGCTGATCAACTGGGGAAGCGCTAACGTGAAAATAGCCGATAGCCGATAGTACGACAGTTGTAGTTTGGATCACCCCCCCTAGCC
>CAIRFY010000476.1 GCA_903877945.1 uncultured Oscillochloris sp.
CTCGCGATCCCGCCCGCGCATCCACACCGTCAGGAAGAGCGCAAAGAGAAAGAACCCGTTGGCGTGTGACCAGGGCATCGCGATGTAGGTATAGAAGACCAGCGGTGAGGCAAGAAACACCGTCAGGGTCGCCAGGGTCGCCGCAAAGTCGCCGGTATAGCGCCGCGCCAGCCGGTAGGTAAGCTGAAGACCGATCAGACAATAGAGGGCCGACATCGCGCAGACGGCCAGCGTATAGGGCCGACTGTAGCCATCCCGGGGGATAGCAGCGCCACGTGTGTTCGCGATGACCACACCGAGATCGGCCAGGGCGAACCCCGGCGCCCAGAGGATCGCCGACCCCACCGGAGCCACATTGCGTAGCAGGCCCGTGACGGGATTGGGGTTTGCCGCATCCGGGCGCAGCAGGGCGTTCGCCACCGCCTCATCGCCGAAGCGACGGCCCTCCTCCGCAAAATGGACATACTCATTGCGAAAGTCGAGGTCGTGGTCGAAGTAGACGGATCGCAGGTAGACGTAGTACTGCACCTCATCGCTCAGGGCCACACGGGGCACACTGATCGGCACAAGGATCAGGAAGACCCCCAGGATCACCCACGGCCCGATCATACGGCCTGCAAGGCCGACCAACAAGCGGCCCCAGGCACCAGGGGGCTGCCCTGTCGTGCCTGAGGCCGTCGTTTTAGAGGTCATAGAGGTAATTACCGCTTCACAAGCGGCAGGCTAACCTTCGGCATCGTCACCGTGGTCAGGTTCAGGGTCGTCGATATGTAGCCTGTGGTCGGGGCACCTGCGCCATCAAGGAACCGTGCGTAGATCGTATAGTTCCCCGTCGTCAGTTGCGCACTTGGCAGCCCATTGGCCAGGCTCCAGTTGTTGAGCGTAAACGACGTACCCGTGCCGGGCGCGGCCACCGGAGTCCAGATCAAGGTGGTGTCAGTGATCGGGTTCGTCACCGCCGTGCGGCTGTTTGCCATCCAGACGCCCCAGAACCCACGGCCCGGATATCCTCCCGCATCAGTCACATTGATAGTGGAGAACTGAAGCGAGGAGAGAATGGTTTCGCTCAGGTTCGATGTAGCGGTCACCGTTCCGGACGAGGCGATATTCAGAACTGGCGGCGCTGTATCGTAGGTCAGAACCTGGCTGTAATCCTGGCTATTGCCGACATTGTCGGTGAGGCGCACCATCACGGTGTTACTGCCCGTCGCGAAGGTGCCTGGGAAGGCGACTACATTCGCAAAGAAGTTATTGCTCACCTGCTGAGATGGTGAGATCACCGCTGTGCTGCGACCAAACGCGATGTCTTTGACACCGCTACAGTCGTTGGCCCCTTGAACCTCCACATAGGCCATTGGCTCACGGGTGTAGGTCGGATCACCATCACTCGCACCGCTATCGCTGCCAATATCGTTCGGTGAGACGACAACATTCGTGAACGTTGCTGCCCTGCTCCGCAGGTGCGGATTGGTCATCCTGACCGACGCCGTCACCCCGGTATCGATAACCACCCCGTCAGACTGCACCGATCCCAACATCTGCGTTGCTGTCCGCACCTGTGTGTAGAGATACACAGGGCTACATGTGGTACCGCTCGACACGGTGCTTGGCACACCGATTGTCATCGGGGTAGCGAACGCCTGCCAGCCGCCCGAGTCAGTCGCCGCATCGGTCGGCGCGCTGCTCCAGCGCCAGCGGATCTCCGTCGGGCTATTGGTCACATCAGTAAAGCTCACAGAGACGGTTGTGGGCTGCTTAATGAACGGTGCGTCGTTCTCGATCTTCGGCGCTGCCGTCGGTGGTTGAACGGATGGGCCAGAGAACCGGGCGTAGGTGATGGACGAAACCGTTCCTGTGAATTTCTCCAACGCCACATGGACAAATGCGCCAGATGGGCTGAGCGCAAGATGCGAGTTGTAGATCTTCGGCGTATTTGGGGTGGCTGCTGTGCTGAACTGCGTCTGGCCCGCCTGCCGAACCGAGTAGAAGAACCGGGGGACGTCGACAATCACATTCCAGCCCAAATGCACGGATCCATTGCTGTCAACTAGCAGATTGACCGTATTCAATACTTTGCCTTCGAGCAAATGCGTCGTTACCCAACTTGTGCCCTGACGCTCCGCGTAGAAGAGGCCCGAGGTCGGGCCAGTGTCCACAACGGCACGCCATGCCGCGTAGATCTTGCCGTCCGGCCCAATCGAGGCTCCCGGCATCGCCCCGGACTTCGCGCCCCCGAGTACCTCCGTGGTCAGCCCCGATCCCGTCCAGATCGCAATGGCCGGGGCAAAATCGATGGTCGTAAACCCAATCACGATCTGACCGTTCGGCCCGACGGTAACCAACGGATTCAGCGAATTGACATTCTTTGAGGTTCTGTAGGTCGACGACCAGGAGACCCCTTGGTCGTTGGAGACCCTGAGGAATAGCGGGACGCCCACATCCTGCCAGACCGCAAAGACCTGACCGCTGGTATTGACCGCCACCTTCGGGTAGACCGGAAAGCCTCCCGATGAAATAATCCGGCGCGCTCCCCACGTACCACTGCTATCACGGTGGCGAACCGAGATCGTGCGACTCGTGTTATCGCTCCAGATCGCGTAGAGCGTTCCATCCGATGCCGTGGCCACTGCCGCCGTGTTGTAGTCGCGCTTACCCTTGGCTATTCCAATACTCAGGCCCGGGCCGATACTTGTAGCCTCTTCAGTAAACGACCATATGTACGCATCGGTAGTAAACTCTTTAGAGCTGTCCAGGCCCACCCCACTGCCGATGTAGACCATCTGGCCTGAAACAGCGATATTTGGATACTTGGCGTTTGTTGAGTCACCAATGTCTATCTCTGCAAGCAGACGGGGGGTTGTACTCTGGGCACTGGCGGGAACGATGTACGCCGATAGCACGATCACGCAAACCATGCTGAGCACGAGTGGAAGTCGCCGCATACTTTTTTTCTCCAGGTATCAGGAAGCTGAGAAGCTGTCTGAAAAAGTCACATATCCCGCAATTCCCCCTCCCCAGCCCTCCCCCGATGGGGGAGGGAGTCGACTCCTCCCCCCATCGGGGGGAGGTTGGGAGGGGGGCGGTGACTTTTCAGACA
>CAIRFY010000477.1 GCA_903877945.1 uncultured Oscillochloris sp.
CGATAGGGCTGCTGGTGGTTGGACTGGCGTATGAGATTTTGGATTTGAGATTTTGGATTTTGGATTGCCGATCAGGCGAATCTGCAATCCAAAATCCAAAATCCAAAATCCAAAATCTCAAATCCAAAATCCAAAATCTCAAATCCAAAATCTCAAATCCAAAATCCAAAATCTCAAATCCCAAATCCGCAACGTCCTCCTGATGTTGGCCCTAGGGGCGCTGGCGGTGACGAATTCGTGGGACTTCCCGACCTACGCGCTGCTAGGCGGGCTGGCGATTGTAGGCGCGGCCTGGCGGGCGATCATCCCTCGGCCCTCACCCCCCAGCCCCCTCTCCCTGAGCGGGAGAGGGGGAGCAGAAGACGTACCAGATCTCCCCTCTCCCCGTGAGGGAGAGGGGCCGGGGGTGAGGGTCGGGCGGCTCGCCGGGGCTGCGGGGCTGGCTGCGGGCGTGGCGCTCGGCGGGCTGGCCCTCTACGCGCCTTTCTTCGACCGCTACTTCGCCTTTGTGCGCGGGCTCGGCACGGTGCCGCAGGCCGGAGGCACGGCCCTGCGCGATTACCTGCTCGTCTTCGGGGTGCCGCTGGCCCTGCTGGTTCCAACGGCGGTGGGCGCGGCCTGGAGCGCCCTGCCGCGCCCCACGGCGCTGATCCCCGGTCGCGTACTGGTCGTAATCCTGGCGATCACCCCGCTGATCGCCACCGCCGTGGAGCCGAACCTGGGCCTGCGCGTGGCCCTAATCAGCCTGCTACTACTCTCCGGGGCAGTCATGCTGCGCCGCCGGATCGGCCCAGCGGCGTGGTTCACCCTGCTGCTGGCCTGGGTGGCCTGGGCCGTCTCCCTGGGCGTCGAGCTGGTCTACATCCGCGATCACCTGGACGGCGGCGACTGGTACCGCATGAACACGGTGTTCAAATTCGGCCTCCAGGCGTGGGTGCTGCTGGGCCTGGCTGCGGCGGCCAGCCTACCCGCCACCCTGCGCGCCCTGCGGCGCAACGGCGGCCTGGCTGCGCAGGCGCTTGGCCTGATCGCCCTGGCTGGCCTGCTCCTCGTGGCCGCCGCCTACCCACTCGTCGGCACGCCCTCGCGAGTAGCCAACCGCTTCCCCGTACAAACCGGGCCGACCCTGGATGGCCTGGCGTTTATGGGGCAGACCAGCTTCGACTACGACTGTGCCTCCTACGGCGGCTGCCAGCCCGGCGTCACACAGGTGACGGTGGATCTGCGCGGCGACGCGGCGGCGATTAGCTGGCTCAACCGCGAGATCAGCGGCACCCCGATTGTCGTTCAATCCGACCTGTGGTTCTACCGATCCTACGGCATCCGCATCGCCGCAAACACCGGCCTGCCCACCGTGATCAGCGCCTTGCACGAGGGCGAGCAGCGCGACCCCGCGATGACCGGGGTGCGCGACGCCGATCTGTCCAGCTTCTACACATCATCGGACATTGACGCGGCCCTGCACTTCCTGGCGAAATATCAGGTGAACTACATCTACGTGGGCGGGGTGGAGCGCGCCTTCTACCCGGTTGCGGGCCTGGCCAAGTTCACCGCCATGGAAAGCAGCTATCTGAGCCGGGTCTACGACCAGCAGCACGTACAGATCTATCAGGTACACGGCGTCCCCCAGAGCTACGCGACTCTCCAGGCGGTGCGCCCGCCCACCGACACGGCTCACCCCAAACTGCCGCCCGGCGCGATCACCGCCGACCTCCAGGCTCTTGAGCAGGCGGTGGCGAACAACCCAACTGATGCGCCTAACGCCTTCGGCCTGGCCGAACGCTACCGGGCCACGGATCGTCTCGCCGACGCCGCCCGCGTCCTGACCCCGGCTGCACGGGCGAATCCCAGCGATGTAGGGCTACACCACCTACTCGGCGATATTCTGGCGGACGCCGGGCGCTACGATGAGGCTGAGCAAGCATACATGGAGGCTGCGAAGGCCGTCCCAACTGCCGGAAACTGGAACAAACTCGGCGCGGCCCTGCTCGCCTGGGGCAAGCTGGACAAGGCCGAGATCGCTCTGGATCTGGCTCTGTCCGCTGACCCGACGATACCCGACACGCACTACAACCTGGGCCGGCTCTTCGCGCAGCGCCGCGACCGTGAGCGGGCCACGGCTGAACTTCAGGCGTACCTGCGGCTCGCGCCCAACGGCCCCTGGGCACCCGACGCCGCCAAGATCCTGAAGGATCTTGCACCGTAAGGCATGTTTCAAAATGGGCACATTCAGCTTTACAGTCTTGCGACGAGGCGATGAGGTGATGAGGCGATACGGAGCGCCTCACCGCGTCATCGTTTCGTCGCTGAATTGTCAATCTGGATTGAAACATGCCTAAGGCA
>CAIRFY010000478.1 GCA_903877945.1 uncultured Oscillochloris sp.
AGATTATCTTGATGCGGAAGCAAACAGCCGGTCGAGCTGGCGGCTGACCGCCACCTCGACGCCGCGTAGCTGGAGGGCCACCCGGCCCGCCGCGTCGTGGGCAGCGATGTCGGCGACGAGGCGCTGCTCGTTGGACTCGCGCACCACCAGGGTCAGGTAGGTTGGCGTGGCGAAGGCCAGGGGCAAATAATGTTCGGCGGAGGCCCAGCCCAGGGGCAGGCTGGCGGCATCGTAGGTACGACGCACCCAGATCAGGCACGCCTGGAATAGGGCGTCGGCCATGAACGGGTTGAAGTCGCCCGCCGGGAACTGGCCCTGGGCCTCGGCGCTGAGCGTCGGCAGGGCGTAGCGCAGGGTCAGGCCGCTGCTATCGAGGCGGAGCACCCGCTCGATGCTGCGCAGACTCGGCCCGTGGAACAGCGTGCCGTCGCGGTAGAGGGCATCACCGTCGCGGGCATCCCGCTCGCTCAGGTCGATCCCAGCCAGGGTCGGCGGATCGGGCAGCGTGCGATCCAGCTCGACCGTCGCCCGGTAATGGTAGCGCGGGCGACCGGCGGCGGTGCTGCTGGAGATTAGCGCGTCGAGCCGGACGATCCCCTGCGGCTCATCCTTGGCCGTCTCAGTCAGATCCAGCCGGTAGTGGTCGGCCAACTGCTCGTCGAAGACCACGCCCTTGAGCACCTGGAAGCCATCGCAGCGGCGCAGGCGGTAGCCGGGGTGAAGCTGCTGGCAGGCCGCGATCATCCAGGATGCGGCGGCGGTAGCCGGTAAGACAGCGTGTACGCCGATCATGTGGTCGGCCAAGAAGAGGTTCTGCGCGAGGTTAAGCTGGCGTCGGCTGCGCTGGCTATGTAGCTCGCTGTTGAGCGGGGCGGGCGCGGGGCGCATCGGGCTACCGACGACCAACTGTACGCCGGGGCGCTCCGCCGTCAGAGCGGTCAGCAGCACCTCGACCCCGCCATTGACCGGGATCACGTCGATCTGGCGCTGGGCAAACATGGCCTTGAGCGCGGGCGTGACCATCCCGCCGTCCCACGGCCCCCAGTTCAGGGAGAGTACCCGGCAGGCCGGGTGGTCGCGCTGAAGCTGGTGAGCAGCCTTGTTCAGAATCTCATTCGCGATAGCGTAATCGCTCTGGCCGAGGTTGCCGTAGAATCCGGCCCCCGACGAGAAGATCACCAGGTAGCGCAGCCCGCCGGGCGGGGCGACCGCCAGCAGGCTGCGCAGCCCGCCGATCTTCGGGCCAAGTACTGCGTCGAAGTCTGCGCCGGTCTTCTGCTCGATGCGCCGGTCGGCCAGGGCTCCTGCCCCGTGGATGATTCCGGTGATCGGGCCGAGTGCGCCCTCACCCCCCCAGCCCCCCTCCCCGTGAGGGAGAGGGGCTGGGGGTGAGGGCTGAAGGGCGGCGCGCAGACCCGCCTCGTCAGCCACGTCCGCGCAGACGTAGCGGGCGCGCCCGCCCGCCTCCGTGACTGAGCGCAAGGTCGCGGCGATCTCCTCACAGGCCCGGAGATCGCGCCATGCCCGTTGGATGGTGGCGGGCAGCGGGCGCTCGCCCCGCGCCGTGATTGTCGCCGCAATGCGCTGCTTCAGGGCCGCGTCATCAATCCCCGGCTCGGCCCAGTCGGGTGGCGGCACGAGCGGGGTGCGCCCCAGCAGCACGAAACCGCAGCCGAAGCGGCGGGCCATGCCGACCACGCAGGCGGCGGTGATCCCACGCGCCCCGCCGCTCACCAGAAAGAGATCATCTTGACTGACCATCACACGCCACCACTGGGCAGGTTGGCGGCCAGGGTCGCCCGCCCGCGTGGACCGTAGCCCACCTCGGCCAGACGCAGGTCGGGGTCGGCGCTCTCGGCGATAATCAGACGGGCGGCCTGCTCAACGTCAATCTCCGGGCTCAGGTCAATGCCCCGGCAGAAGACGTTGGCCCACTCCTGGCGCAGCGTCTTCACCAGGCCGAACAGCCCCCCGCCGACCGGGCTGATCGCCCGGCCCGTACCCGTGCCCAGTTCGCCGTCCATGCGCGTGACGGCCAGAAACAGCGAGCGCCCGCTGCGCCCGGCTGTAGTCAAGGCGGGCGCGAGCTGCTTGGCGGCCAGGAAGACCAGGCGCACAATCTGCTGCTCGGCGTCGCTCAGCAGACCACCGGCCTGGGGCAGGGCCGCAGGTTGCGGGTGCAGGTGGATGAACCCGCCCACCGGGCCGTAGCTCTCGGCGATCATGCGCAGCGCCTGCTCAAGCTGACCCTCGCTCATATCCTGAAGGGCCACCCGGCCCACACTAGGCGGCAGGGCGGGCCTCGCCCCAACCAGCGCTGTCGGCAGGCGCAGCACCACCGGCTGCCAGCCGCGTGCGACTAGAGCCGCAGCCAGGGCGGCGGCGGTGGGCGTGCCGTCATCGGTGATCACACAACTCCAGCCGCTCGGCACCGGGCGCTCAAGCACATCCGGCACCGGCAGTCGCACCAGGGTAGCGGGCGCTGTGGGGACAGCCCACTGCGGCGCAGACCCCTCACCCCCTGGCCCCTCGCCCCGTGAGGGAGAGGGGCTGGGGGTGAGGGCCGTAGGTGCGGCAGCCCCCTGGAGGTGGGCGACCACCTGGGCCAGAGTGCGCAGTTCGGCCAGTTCCTCAGGGGCCAGGCGCGGCAGGGTGAAGCGGGTCTGCATCGTCCCCAGAATGTCCACCCGCTTAATCGAGTCAATCCCCAGGTCAGACTCCATATCCATGCCCAGCTCCAGCGTCTCACGCGGGTAGCCGGTCTTCTCGCTGACCACCGTCAGCAGCCCCTCGGTGAGCTTGGCCAGTTGGGCTGGGTCGCCCTCACGGGGAGTCCGACTCCCCTCGCCCCGTGAGGGAGAGGGGCCGGGGGTGAGGGTCGCAGGCGGGATCGGACTCCCCTCGCCCCGTGAGGGAGAGG
>CAIRFY010000479.1 GCA_903877945.1 uncultured Oscillochloris sp.
CGGCAACCTGCGCGTTCAGTTCGGTTTCGAGCTGCACAATCGTGGCGGTGATCTGGCGGTGCGCCTCGCTGCGCGTGATCAGCAGCCGCTCCCAGCCGTCGCGATCCGCAACCGGGATGTCACGCTTCAGCGCCTTCTTCAATTCGACGCGGAGTGCCTGGAAGTCGAGATCCCACCAGGCGGCGAGCTTCTGGTTCAGGCTTGCCCCTGGCGCTCCCAGGTCGCGCAGGATGGCGTGGCGCATGGTTTGGTGCAGCGCGTACCGCTCCTGCGCTGCCGCTGTAAGCTGGCTCGCCAGCCCGCCGATGGACTCGCGCTCTGCTTCTGTTGCGCTGGGGATGGGCAGACGGGTGATGAATTGCGCGAACAAACGGTAGCGAAGTTCTCCACCTCGTTCCCCGAATGGTTGGCCTATCTGGGTGATCACAAACCAACTGACCCGGCTGGCAAGAATGCCGAGCAGGTAGGGCGAGTCGATTGCGCTAAAGTAGCCCGTATTTCCCACGTATACGCCTGGCTTGCCCAACGAGAAGCGCGGGAACTTGGCAATATCGGGCCACAGTATCTTTGGCTTATCGAACTCCTGGTAGTAATCCACTGAAACCTGTAGCTCAAACCACGGATAGGTGCCGGGACTCCGTCCCGGCCACGCATCGCCTTGCCAGTTCGTCGGACACGGCTCTAGCGCGGCTCGATGCTGTTCAAGGTATGCCTTTACTGCCGGGTAGTTGTCAATGGCAATCCCACGTCGAGTGAAGATCACATAGCGCACTTCCTCTTGTTCCTGATACCAGGGGCGCAGATCTTCGCCGCGCAGGATTGGCTTGATGATCTCGGCACTTGTGGCATCAGCCTGAACTAGACGGTCGCGGGTGGCCTGATCAATGATAAAGACCTCGTTCGCGCCGGTCTTGATACCGGAATACATCCGCCCCTGCACATACTCAGTGAGCGGCGTCCCCGCCGTCAACAGCTTCGCCAGCACCGTCCGACCCGCATCCGCGCCAAGCTGCCAGCCGCTATCGGGCTGGTTGTGGATGGCGGCATTAGTGAGGCGGGCGGTGATGCGCTGCGCAAGCTGTGCGGCAGCCTCGGCGCTATCGCGGGCCAGCACCTCATCACGGGGCAGATCGCCTCGGCGGAAGGCGGCAACCTGGGCGATGTGAGGCGTTGGGGGTCGTTCGCGGCGCACAAACGGAATCGCCGGGTAGACATCGGGGGCGTCCTTGAATACCTGATTATCGCCCAGGTCAATGATCTGTACCACCGTCGCGCTCGTGCGCAGATGGGCGCGCAGGCGGGTGGCGTAATCGGCACGCAGCCAGCTATTGCTGGCGATGTAGGCCAGCTCGCCGCCCGTGCGCAGCAACTGCAGGCCAT
Organism: uncultured Oscillochloris sp.; assembly: GCA_903877945.1. Taxonomy (GTDB): domain Bacteria; phylum Chloroflexota; class Chloroflexia; order Chloroflexales; family Chloroflexaceae; genus Oscillochloris. The sequence goes on from CAIRFY010000479.1 coordinate 1,381, forward strand.
GATCAAAGAAGTAGACAAAGAGATCCGCCCCGCCATCGTACACGTTGGGGTAGAGCATGGCGAAGGTCGGCTTCTGCGCCTTCAGCATCTCCTGGCGCACATAGGGCGGATTGCCAATGATCAGATCGAAACCCTTGGCGCTGCCAAAGAAGACGTCGGGGAACTCCAGCCCCCAATGGAAGGCCCGCCGCTCGCCCGCGACCGCACGCGCCGGTGCGAACCACGGTTCCTCTGTCAGCGCATCCCAGGATCCGGGCGGCGCGTGCGTGGAGAGCGCATCAAGCGCCTGCTGATACTGGTCGCCGTTGATCGTCGCCCCAAGCACCGCGCCCATCCAGAGATCGGCCACCGCACGAAACGGCGCACTGGCCGCGAGAAAGAGCCGGTACTGCTCCTCCTTCGCATGCACCTGCGCCGGGGTATCGGAGGGCATCGCCGCGATCTGAGTGAAGAACTCCAGCAGCCGCACCCGCGCATTGGCAAAAGCCAGATCGAAGTAGTTGATCTGCACAACATCGCTGGCGGCAGACGCTTTCCGCTTCTTCGGCAGCGTGCCGATCTGATCCAAGGCAACGCCCACCAAACTGTCGCCAACCTTCAGGTGATGGTCGAGGAACGAGAGCGAACGCTGCGGATCGAGGGTCGTCAGCCAGAGCGCCA
>CAIRFY010000480.1 GCA_903877945.1 uncultured Oscillochloris sp.
AGTTTGGCGGGGACGCGAGGACGTGAGGACGCGAGGATGCGATAGCATCGCCTCGTCGCCTCATCGCCTCATCGCCAAACTGTAAACTTGAAACCTGGCACATGAAACCTTGTCTAACCCGAAGAAAGGAGTCCAACGATGAATGTTTCCGTTGTCCTCGCATGCATTGCCCTCCTCGCATTCATGGTGCTGATGGTTCTGCTCTCCGCGATCAAGATCGTCCCCGAGTACGAGCGCGGCGTGATCTTTCGCCTCGGTCGCCTGATGGGTGCCCGTGGCCCTGGCCTCTTCCTGGTGCTGCCCGTATTCGAACGCATGGTGCGCGTTGATACCCGCACGATCACGATGGACGTGCCGGTGCAGGAGGTGATCACCCTCGACAACGTGACCATCAAGGTCAATGCGGTTCTCTACTTCCAGGTGATCAACCCCAACTGGGCCGTGACGAAGGTTATGGACTACATTCGTGCGACCATGCAGATCTCGCAGACCACGCTGCGCAGCGTGGTCGGCCAGGTGGAGCTCGATGAGTTGCTGGCCCAGCGCGAGTCGATCAACCAGAAGCTCCAGAAGATCATTGACGAGCAGACCGAACCCTGGGGCATTAAGGTGACGATTGTTGAGGTGAAGGACGTGGAGCTGCCGCAGAATATGCAGCGGGCTATGGCCAAGCAGGCCGAGGCCGAGCGTGAGAAGCGGGCCAAGCTTATCCACGCCGAGGGCGAGCTTCAGGCGTCGGGCATCCTGGCCCAGGCCGCTGACATCATCGCCAAGGAGCCGGTGACGCTCCAGTTGCGCTACCTCCAGACCCTCACCGAGATCGCCGTCGAGAAGAACAGCACGATCATCTTCCCACTACCAATCGACACGATCATGCCCTTCATCAACGCAGTCAGCCGTGGCGAGCCTGCGCCAGACCCTGAGCGCCGCAGCCCATCTACAACACAGCGCCTCGGCTAGAAATTCACCACAAAAATGGGTGCGGGGAGGGATTATCCCTCCCCGCACCCATTCCCCTCTTTTTTACGCAGTACTCGTATCAGCTCATAGGGGCGGAGGCGAAGCCCCCGCCCCTGTGATCGTTTTGCTTCCCGTTTACTTCGCGCGTCGTTGAGCTTGGCAAAAGACGGCGGACGGCATCTACCAAGTCGTCCATGAAGAACGGCTTTGGTAGATACGCATCGATATGCAAATTGCGCACTTCCCGGCGCACCTCAGACGAGTCATAGGCGGTGACGAGCAGTGTAGGGACGCGAAACCCTTGCCGACGTAGCTCCTCAACCAACTGTAGCCCGTTCATTCCGCGCAGGTTATAGTCGGTCAGCAGCACATCGAAGGGTTTCCGACGCCACTGCTCCAACCCATCCTCAGCGCTGATCGCAGAGACAAACTCGTAGGGGATGCCGAGTTCTGGAAGGGATAGCTCGATGATCCGACCGATATGACTATCGTCTTCAACGAGCAGGATGCGTATCGGCGTACCTTGGGCGGTGTGTGATCCCATACCGTTCTCTCCAAAGCGTTATGATAGGTTGTCTATCACAACATCGCGAGCGATCTGAATCAGCGTAGGTGGGCAGTCGGCCCTAGTTCACTGTTTACCAACTAAAGGGGGGATAGACGGCTATCATATCATGCTGCTTCTAATGAGTGCAAGTGATTCTTTCGTCAGGAGGGGCAAGGTTGATGCAACATCCCTCGGTACCCTGTCGCTAGGTGACAGAGCGCCGATTCTGGATCCCGTGACGCGACGTTAGCCACAGGGCTGGTGCAAAGTCGTGTGATCGCCGCTCAGCCCCCTCACCCCATGAGGGAGAGGGGCAGGGGGTGAGGGCCGGAGGGTGACTTTGCAACACCCCTGACGTCAGCCGCCAGCGACTTTGACGCACCTCTAGGGGACGGGTATAATCGCAACAGCAAAAAACCAACGACAGGCGTGCGTCACCATGTCACTAAAAACTCTCCAGGGCAAGATTTTCGCCTCGCTCTTGCTCGGCCTAGCCGTGCTGGTGGTGATTGGTCTGATCAGCGATGTTCGCGAGGTCGGCCACGAATTGGGAAGCTTCCCCTGGGCGCTGTTGCCCGCTATCCTCGGCTTTACCCTGCTAAACTATGTCCTGCGTGGGCTCAAGTGGGACTACTACCTGCGTCGGCTCAACCTGGGCGATGGCGTTGGTTACGTCGATAGCGGCCTGATCTTCACCGCAGGCATGGTCATGGCAGTCACACCAGGGAAGATGGGCGAGGTGTTTAAGTCGTACCTGCTGAAGCGGATCAACGGCGCGGCGGTCAGCGTCTCGGCGCCCATCGTTCTGGCAGAGCGGCTCACCGACGGCTTGGCAATGCTCCTGCTGATGGCCTTCGGCCTGACCCTCTACCCACCGGCACGCATCCTCTTCGCCGTGCTGCTCGTGGCCACCGTTGCCGGTATCCTGGTAGCCCAGAGTCAGCCGCTCTCGCTAGGGATCATTGGCATGATCGAGCGACTGCCCCTCGGCACACGGATCGCCCCGCCGCTGCGCAACATCTACACCAGCACCGCCCAGTTGCTCAACTGGCGCATCCTCTTGATCTCCACCGTCATCAGTGTGATCTCGTGGGGCTGCGAGTGTGTGGCCTTCTACTATGTTCTAACGGGCCTCGGCGTGATCGGCACGCCCCTGCTGCTGCTCCAGGCAACCTTTATCTTCGCCGCCAGCACCCTGTTTGGCCTGGTTTCCTTCCTTCCTGGTGGCCTGGGAGCCTCGGAGGTGAGCAGCGTTGGACTGCTGGTGGCCCTTGTCGGCCAGAGCGCCGGTGCCGCCACCACCGCCACGATCATCATTCGCTTCTGCACCCTATGGTTCGGCGTCATGCTCGGTGCCGTCGCCCTGGCCTGGTTCGGGAGGCGTCACGCAGAACGCGGGGATCTCGTGGGGGCCACAGGCTCCCAGTCTTGATTCTAATTAGCGAATCAGCCCTCACCCCCTGCCCCTCTCCCTCACGGGGAGAGGGGCAGGGGGTGGGGGCTGATTCGCTAATTAGAATCAAGACTGGGAGCCTGTGGCCCCCACGAGATCCCCGCGTTCTGCGTGACGCCTCCCGAACCAGGCCAGGGCG
>CAIRFY010000481.1 GCA_903877945.1 uncultured Oscillochloris sp.
CGCTCTCCTACGCGGCCCAGGCCCAACTCTGTGGGTTCCAAGGCGATTACGCGGGTGCGGGGCCGCTCCTCGAACGGGCGCTACGGCTCGCGCAGGCATGTGGTGACGCCGCCATCCGGGTGCGCGTGCGCTTCGCCCATGCGGAACTCGCCTGGCGTCATGAGCAGGTCGCTGTGATGGAGGGACGCTTTCAGGCGTGTCGTGAAGAGGCGCATCATGCGGGGGATCGCTACCATGAGCTGGCCGCACTGAATGGGTTGGGGCTGGCCGCGTTTGCATGTGCCCACTACGATGAGGCGGAGCAGCGATTTCATGAGGTCTATCAGGGCGCACGGGCCATCGGCAACCGTAAGCTGATGGGATGGGCGAGTGGGAATCTGGGATGTGTCGCATATGAGCGCGGAGATCGTGTAGTCGCGCGTGACAGATATCTACAAGCCCTGGCGCTGGGCCAGGAGATAGGGAATCAAGAAACTCGTATACTTCAAGATCTCAACCTCGTCGAAATTGACATCGACATGGGACATTGGGAGTCCTCCCGCCGGGAGCTGCGGTCTGCCCTCGCATGTGCGCAACGTCTCGGGATGGTACCGATGGTACTCGTGGTGGTCGCCTTCTTCGCACGGCTGGCCTACGCAGCGGGCGATCTGTCACGTGCGCTGTCCCTCTACGGTGTTGTCATCCGTCACGAGGCCACAAGCTCGGATCTGCGGCGCGATCTGGAGCGGGCGCGGGCGCGCTGGGGCATTGACGAGGCGACCTTCGCGGCCGGGGTGGCCCGTGGGGCCACGCTCGACGTTGATACGGTCGTGCGGGAATTGCTGCGGGACGAGGGGCGGGTCGGCGGTATCTGAGCAACCGCCCTGTCGCATTTAAGGACGATGGCAATGCAGATTCATGGGTTCACCCCACGAAACACAGAACGAAAGGACATTCTCATGATGTACGGCAACACATCCGCTGTCCGAATCACACGTGTCCTGCTGATGCTGCTCATCACGTTGACCCTAGCCGGGTGCGGCCAGGGCCGCGTCGCTGCCCCTGGTAACGCCACCCCTGTTCCCGTCGCTACCACGCTCAGCAGTGCCGCCAGGGAGACCGCGCCAGCGCCCAATACGCCGAGTCAGACCCGACCTACTCAGGGCCAGGTGGCCCCACCCGACCAGCAGTTGTTCCGGGTGCAGATTGGCGAGCCATCGAGTATTGATCCACTCCAGGATATGAACACCAGCCAGGAGGCGGTGATTCTCCAGCTCTTCGCCATGCTCACCCGGTTCGACCAAAACCTCACCGTTGTGCCCGGCGTCGCCGAGCGCTGGGAGTACAATACCGACCAGACTCAGATCACCTTCCACCTGCGCACGAGTACCTGGAGCGATGGCCAGCCGGTCACCGCCGAGGACTTCGCCTACAGTTGGCGGCGCTTCCTCGACCCGCGCAACCGTGCGCCCTACGTCTCGCTGCTCACCGACGTCATCCGTGGGGCGACCGAGCTGAACCAGACGGCGATCAGCGATGCGACGGCGGTTGAACACGCGCTCACCAACCTTGGCGTCCGTGCCCTCGACGAGCGAACCCTTCAGGTAGATTTTGTGAGACCCACGCCGTACTTCCCGAGCATTGTCGCCCTAGGCGTGATGGCTCCCGTGCGCCACGATATTGTCGATCAGCACGGCGAGCGCTGGGCCGAGCCTGGCACCCTGATCGGCAATGGCCCCTTTACGCTCAAGCAATGGACGAAGGGCAGTGAGATGACTCTGGCCGCCAACCCAACCTACTACGCGGGCGCGCCCACGCTCCAAACTCTGGTCTTCAAGTTCATCATTGATGACGCCATCGCGTATGCCAACTACCAGGCGGACGAGATCGATCTTGCGGGCGTCCCACCGACGGAGATCCCGGCGGTTCGCGCTCGCTTTCCACGCGAGATCCACGAGGGTCGCCAGCTTGCCACGGAGTTCTACACCCTCAACGTCACCCAACCGCCCTTCAACGATGCGCGGGTGCGGCGTGCGCTGGCCCTCGCCATCAACCGGACGGCGATAACCGACCAGCTCCTTGGCGGTCTGCACACCCCGGCCTACAGCCTCATCCCGCCCGGCATGCCCGGCCACCTGACTCGTGAGGAGGCCGGCGATGCCGCCCAGGTCTATAACCCTGAGCAGGCCCGGAAGTTGCTGGCCGAGGCCGGCTACCCCAACGGGCAAGGCTTCCCGGCCACCCGTGTGGTCTACAATAACTGGGCCGGGAACGACATGATCGTCCAGCGCATCCAAGCTGACCTCCAGAACACCCTGAGCATCACGGTGCAACTCGACTCGCGTGAATCTACCACCTACTTCAACGACATCCAAAGCAACCCGCCACCGTTCTTTCGCGGCAGTTGGGTGGCCGACTTCCCTGACCCGGTCAACTGGGATCGGATGGTCTTCGGGCCGGGCAGTTCGATGAACTTCGGTCGCTGGGAAAACGCCGAATTCTCACGGCTGCTCACCCAAGCCGACCAGTCGAGCGACCCAGATCAGCGCATTGCGCTTTACAAGCAGGCCGAGCAGGTGCTGGCCAAGGATGCCGGGGCAGTCTTCCTCTACTGGTACGGGAGCTTATGGCTGGTGAAGCCCTGGGTGAGTGGTATCACCTCCACCGCTAAGGATCCTAGTTTTGGCGCATTCTTCTACAAAGACGTGCAGATTCTAGCGCATTAGGCATATCTTTACCCACATCTTTTTTACCGCAGTACACTGCGGTTTGTCGTCCCATCCGGGCGGGCGACTGAAGTCGCGCCTGTGGGGCGTTCCGCCGGGCGTCGGCATGCGCCGACGCCGGAACCGCCCGCATGCATGGGCCTGCGCCGACGCCGGAACCGCCCGGAGCATGGGCCTGCACCGACGCCGGAACCGCCCGCGCAGGCGGGCGACAAGCCGTAGGCTCCTGTGGTGCGACTTCAGTCGCATGCCCCTCGCAGAGATGTGGGTAAAGATATGGCGAAGAACGGAGGAGGAGCCGGTGATGTCGCACTACCTGTTCCGTCGCTTGCTGGAGCTGATCCCGGTGCTCCTCTTCGTCACCCTGATCACCTTCACCCTGATGCACCTCGCGCCTGGCGACCCCTGGGATCGTCAGCGGACTCTGCCACCCACCGTGCGGGCGAACCTGAACGCCTACTACGCCCTCGACCAGCCACTGCCAGTCCAGTTCGGTCGCTACCTGCTGGGGTTGCTACGCGGCGATTTGGGGGTGAGCTTCAGCAACCCCGGCTACAGCGTACAGGAGGTGCTTGGGCGGGGCATCGCCGTAACGATGCACCTGGGCCTACTGGCAGGCACGGCTGCCGTGGTCACCGGTGTCCCGCTCGGCGTCCTTGCGGCCCTGCGCCAGAACCGACCCGCCGATTATCTGAGTATGCTCGTCGCGATCATCGGCTACACCACTCCGTCCTTTGTGCTTGGCCTCTTCCTGATCGTCATCTTCGCCGTTGAGTTGCGCTGGCTACCGCCGGGCGGCTGGGGCCGCCCGGCCCAGGTCGTCCTCCCGGTGATCACGCTGGCCACCGCACCAACCGCCATCCTGGCCCGCTACACCCGGGCGAGTATGCTTGACGTGCGCGACCACGACTTCGTCCGTACGGCCCACGCGAAGGGCCTACGCGAGTACGTGGTGATCACTCGGCACATGCTGCGCAACGCGCTCGGGCCAATCATCACTGTGCTTGGCCCGATGATGGCGGCTCTCGTCACTGGCTCCTTTGTGGTCGAGCAGATCTTCCGCATCCCTGGGATCGGTCGGCTCTACGTCAGTGCGATTTTTGCTCGCGACTACCCGCTGATAATGGGTACCACGTTGCTCTACGCCACAATCGTGGCGGTCTTCAATCTGGTTGTCGATCTGCTCGCTGTCGCGCTTGACCCCCGCGTGGACGCAACCCAGGGACGTGTATGAAGGCGCAGACCACCACCATCCACCGCAGCGCGACACGGGCTCCGCAGTCCCGCACCTTCTGGGGCGATGCCTGGTGTCGGCTGCGGCGAAACCACGCCACCATGCTCGGGCTCGTGGCCATACTCCTGGTCGTTGTTCTCGCCAGTTGTGCCGAGCGGTGTGCCCCCTCCCCCTACGATCTCCAGGACATGAGTGCCACCCTCCAGCCGATCGGGACACCGGGGCATCTGCTTGGCACCGATCAACTGGGGCGCGACCTGCTCAGTCGGCTGATCTACGGTGCTCGGATCTCGCTGGGAGTATCCACGCTGGCCCAACTGCTCGTGCTGTTGATCGGGATTCCCATCGGACTCATCGCCGGATCGGGTGGACGCTGGCGCGACGACATACTCATGCGCGGCACCGACATTATCTACGCCTTTCCGGATCTCCTCTTCGTGATTGTCATGTTGTCCGTCCTGGGGCGCAACGTGTTCTACGTGCCCATGGCGATGGGATTGATCAGCTGGACGACACTCGCACGGCTCGTGCGCGCTCAGGTACTCAGTCTGCGCACGTGCGACTTTGTGTTAGCCGCCGAAGTGATCGGTGTCCCGACGTGGCAGATCGTGCTGCGCCACATCCTGCCCCATATGCTCGCACCGATCATCGTCACGGTGACGTTAGGCATGCCGCAGTTCATCCTGCTCGAAGCGACCTTGAGTTTCATCGGTATCGGGGCACCACCGCCGATGCCCAGTTGGGGGCTGATGGTGAACGAGGGATTTACGGCGATCTTTAGCTACCCGCACCTTGTAGTGATCCCCGGCAGTGCCATCGCTATAACCACGCTGAGTTGCACCTTTGTCGGCGACGGCCTGTGCGATGCCCTCGACCCCCGCCAGGAGCACCTGGGCATGGATCGTTAGACCGTGCCCCCATCGTACAGCAATTCCCGCACGACCGTATCGAAGTCGAGCGCGGCCCCACGGGACACCCCGGCCGCGAACGTTGCCTCGTCAATGCCCCAGCGCGCCCGCGCCCGCTCCAGATCGCGCCGCAGTTCCGAGCTTGTGGCCTCGTGATGGATAACAACACCGTAGAGGGACAGCGCACGTGAGAGATCGCCTGCTGCGTAGGCAAGCATCGCGAAGAAGGCGACTGCCGCGAGTACCATCGGTACCACCCCGAGCCGTTGCGCACGTGCGAGGGCAGACCGCAGCTCCTGGCGGGCGGACTCCCGATGTCCCATGTTGATGTCAATTTCGACGAGGTTGAGATCTTGGACGATACGAGATTCTTGATTCCCTACCTCCTGGGCCAGCGTTCGTGCTTGTAGACATCCATCACGTGCGGCGACAAGATCTCCGCGCTCATACGCGACACATCCCAGATTTCCACGCGCCCATCCCATCAGCTTACGGTTGCCAATGGCCCGTGCGCCCTGATAGACCGCTTGAAAGCACTGCTCCGCCTCATCGTAGTGGGTATGTGCAAGCGCGGCCAGCCCCAACCCATTCAGTGCGGCCAGCTCATGGTAGCGATCCCCCGCACGATGCGCCTCTCCACGACACGCCTGAAAGCGTTCCTCCATCACGGCGACCTGCTCATGATGCCAGGCGAGTTCCGCATGGGCGAAAAGCACGCGCACCCGGATGGCGGCGTCACCACATGCCTGCGCGAGCCGTAGCGCCCGTTCGAGGAGCGGCCCCGCACCCGCGTAATCGCCTTGGAACCCACAGAGTTGGGCCTGGGCCGCGTAGGAGAGCGCCCGATCGGTGTCGTTCCGCGCCGCGTCCGCAGACGCCCGCAGCGCCTGCGCCGCTGCCGGGTAGTCCGTGAGCCCCATGTACGTCTCTCCCACCATCCGTGCGGTCGTCGCGTACTCCTCGTCATCCGGCGTAAGCAGGGCGAGCAGCGCCGTCAGGGATGCCACCGCCGCCGCACAGTTCCCCTGGGCAAGGTGGGCTTCACCCGCCCGGCGCAGGTACTCGCGCCGTTTGGCCTGGTTCGTGCTGTGGTTGTAGTGATAGGCCAGCAGATCCAGCGGCGGCGGCTCGCGTCCCTGTCCCTCCAGCCAGCGTGCCAACTGCTCGTGCAGTGCCTCCTGCGTCGTGTGCGGCAAGCTCGCGTACGCCACCTCCTGGGTCACGATATGCTTGAACAGATACACCAGCTCGGGCTCCTGCGCATCGAGCGCCGTCAAATCCAGCTGTGTGAGCTGATCGAGATCGGTATTGATACGCGCCTGCGATCCAAGGTCGGGCACCATGCCGGGCAACCATGTCGCCGGAAAGATCCGCCCGATCACGCTCGCCACCCGCAGCGTGGCCCGCTCGCGCTCGGTGAGTTGGTCAATGCGGGCGAGCACCAGGCGGTGCAGGCTGTCTGGCAGTTCGAGCGCCGGAAGTGCCGCCGGGTCGTATGGGTTGATCCCCCGGTCGTGGAGGTAGCTCACCAACTCCTCGGTATAGAAGGGGTTCCCCTGGGTCTGGGCGAAGAGCCGAGGCACCAGCCCCTCCGGGAGGGCACCGGCGCGGGCGGGAATAAGCTGAGCCAGCTTGGCCCGCACCAGATCCGTGATCGCTTCGCGGTCCAGGCTCGCTAAGGGCAGCCGCGTGAAGTGAGGCAGTGCCTCGACTCTCAGGAAGGGGGCGGGGGCCTGGGGCCACGGGCGATAGGCGAGCAGAATGAACAGCGGCAACTCCGCCGCCATGGCGGCGAGGGCGGCGAGCAACTCCAGAGTCAACGGGTCGCCCCAGTGCAGATCCTCCAGCACCAGCAGCAGCCCGCCCCGGGCCTCGCGGGCCGTCTGGGTGAGCAGGTCGAACAGCAGCATCTCCAGCGTACCCTTCCGCTCAACCGGAGCCAGGGTGCGGGTGAAGTCATTCTCCTCCAGCGGGAGGTCGAGCAGTGACCCCAGGAGCGGGAGGGCGTTCGCCCGTTCGGGCACCCGATCCTCCAGTTCACCCTGGATCTGGCGCACCTGGCGCCGCAGGGGCGCGTCGGGATCAAGGTCGAGCAGCGCCTGGACGACCGGCTTCCAGGCGAGGTAGGGCGTGGTCGTTCCGGTAGACTCCGCCGCGCCGCCGTAGCCACTGAAGCCGCGCCGGTGAGCCAGACGCACGGCCTCCGCCACCAGGCGCGACTTGCCGATCCCAGCCTCGCCGATGAGGCCCAGCACCTGGCCTTCGCCCTGACTCGCCCGCGCCAGCACCGCCTCGACCTGCGCCAATTCGGACGCCCGCCCGATCATGGGCAGGGTGTAGGTTGGCTCCTGGAGTCGGACAGCGCGGCGACGGGCGGGCCCGGTGAGGGCGAAGACTGGCAGCGGCTCGACTTTGCCCTTCAGCGCGAGGGGTGGGCGCGGCTCATAGACAAAGGTGGGACCCAGCGCCTTCTGCAGATACCCGCTGAGCAGAGTCTCGCCCGGAGCGGCGGCGGTCATCAGGCGAGCGGCGAGATTGACCTCATCACCCAGCGCGCCGTAGGTGTGCCGGGTGCGCCCGCCATACGCCCCCACGCGCAGCACGCCCTGGCTGAGGCCGATCTGAACGGGCGGGAACCCCAGGGCCACCACGGCAGCGTGGATAGCGAGGGCCGTCTGTGCGGCGCGGCGCGCGTCATCCTCGTGGGCGACCAAGGCCCCGAAAGCGGCGTAGAGATACGCGCCCTTATCGCCAATCGTAAGCTGAAGCAGGGTGCCCACGCGGGCGGCGATGAGCTGCTGAACACGCTGAATGAGGGTGTCGAGGCGCAAACCAGCATGATCGTCGGCGTCGTACTCGATGCCCCCAAAGCGCAGGAAGAGGACGACGGCGGGACGCAACTCGCTGAGGAACGCATCAAGGCCCGCCGCACAGCGGTCGGCGACAATCGGGAGGATCCACGGGCGTGCGACCGCATCCGGCAGATCCACGGGCGGCCAAGGTGTAAGGACGGGTGCCGCCGCGAGGGCGACCAGCTCGTGGAAGTGTACCCCGCTTGTCGGATCCGTCCGCGCTGCACCGAGGGTGGCCACCGCGCCAAGGGCCGCGACAGCCGCCGCGTCGAGCAGCACCTCACCGGGACGGCTCAGGTGTTCGCCTGCGGCAACACGGGCGAGGGTGGCCCCCGCGAGGGTGTCGAGGATCTGGATGGCCGGGTCACCAACCACGAAGCGGCGGGCAGGCCCGGCGGCAACGGCAACCTTGAGGGCGAGGATGGCGCGACCACCGTCAGGGAGTAACGGAGCCTGCAGGCACCCCATCGCAGACTGCATAGCCAGAGCGCACGCGGCGGCACGGAGGACAGATGCGCCATCGGCATCATCAAACCAGCAGGTGATCGCGTCACCAGCGAAGCTGATCACACTGCCGTGGGCGGCGTCCACCGGGGCGATCAGGGCGTCGTAGACGGTGTTGATCTGGGTAGAGAGGTACTCCGTACCGAGGCGGGGGCCGAGGGCTGTGACAAGGCGGGCAGCGAGGGGCGTGAACCCAGAAATATCGGCGAACAACGCCGCACCGGAGGCACGGTCGGGCAGCGCGGCACCCAGAACGAGGGCGCGCCGACGGTCTTGAGGAATGGAGACGCTGAGGGTATGCGGCATCACATCCACCGTGAACGGCGATTCAGCCGTGTCGGGTTCCCCGTGTGCTACGGGTACAGTGACTGACGCGGGCGATTCCACCCGATGGAACACACCAACGCCCCGGCCACGCCGGGCGTTCATGTCCGAGGTGGATCCGCAGTGCGGAGGCGCAGAACCCTAACGGGGGGAGGACGCGAGCAGTTCGAATCAACAATCCACGATACGAAGGCTCCGCCGGTGATGTGAGGAAGGGAGGGGAAAGAACCGGGCGGTGCTATACGGATCATACGCGCCCCAGTGCAGTGTAGTATAGCAGCGTCAACGCATCTGTAAAGGGCGTGATGAACACGGAAATAGATCCTATGGATCTGTTTCTTTTGCCATTGAGGGATACTTACCGTTCGCTTAAATCTGGACAGGGTTCGCAGAATCGGGTAGGCTCGTCGTATGAACGAGCACCCCACGATATACACCGTACGGGTGGATGGCACTACTGCCAGCGGCTACTGGGAGGTTACTGAGGATGGCCTGTTCCAGTTTGGTCACAGTAAAGACCATCGCCCCGACCTGCCCCAGATCACGGTGATGTTGGCCACGCTCGACCCGCTCGGCATGCCCGTGGCCGTGGATGTCCTCTCCGGCCAGCGCACGGATGACCCGCATATGCCAGCGTTGAAGCAAGGCTATGTCTCTGGGTTTTTGGCGATCCCGCCGGTCTCGCGCTAAGACATGGTTCAGAACAGCTTTACAGTGTGGCGGGAACGCGATGAGGCGAGGATGCGATAGCATCGCCTCGTCGCATCCTCGCCTCATCACCACACTGTAAAGCTGAAACCTGGCACCGGAAACCTTGTCCTCAATGGCATGTTTCAAACCAGCGTGACAATTCAGCGACGAAACGATGACGCGGTGAGGCGCTCCGTATCGCCTCATCGCCTCATCGCCTCATCGCTGAATTGTCACGCTGAATGTGCCCATTTTGAAACATGCCAATTGAGCGCGTCCGCCACGCGCCACATGTGGCCGGGCTCCGGGGTGAGTGCCTGGCTCTCTTCACGCAACGCTCGTGCTCGCACAACGTCGCCCTGTGCGATGGCAATCATCCCCAGATCACTGAGGAGCGCCGCCTGACGTGGAGTCCCCCACCACTTCGGCGATGATTGGCCTGTGATCTCCTGCGCACTCCCAGGCGCTACCGCCTGATAAGTGGTACGTACAGGTGCTGGTCAAACAATACCGGCGTGTCCGCGAACTTGCTGAGGTAGGCATCTTCAACGCCCGCTGCGGTATGCTGGTCAATGCCGCCGCTGGGGTTCATATTAACGGTGTTTTGGAACGACCCGAACGTGTATATGGTGCCCACCCTATTCAGCGTCACCCCCAAGCCGTAGTCGTTGCCGGATCCGCCCCAGGTTTGCGCCGATTGGAAGGTGCCGTCGGCAGCAAACGTGCTCAGCGAGGCGTCCAGTAGCCCGTGCGAGGTCACTGGCCCACCGCCTAAGTCAACCGTGGCCGAGATAATCCCGCTGACATACACATTGTGCGCTCCATCCACGGTTGCGCTGTTGGCCCCATCCGCGCCTATCCCACCCCACGTCTTCGCCCAGATGAAATGACCGTTGACATCATACTTACTGATGAAGGCATCCGCGTCGCCGTGGCTCGTATGCGGGTCTGGGTTTCCGGTCGGTTCTGCATTAAAGTTACAGGTGGCGCACCCAAACCGACCGACGATATACACGCCGTCCGCCCCATCGGTGGCTACAACCTCACCCGCATTGACGGTGCCCTTGCCACCAGCGTTCAGCCCGCCCCAGGTTCGCACCCACTGGAAGATGCCGTTTGTATCAAATTTGCTCAGGAAGACATCGACATAGAGTACGGTGTTGCCGGTATTCGTCGCCGGGTGGCCTAACCCCGCGCTCCCGCCCGCCGGGTCGAAGTTAATCTGCTGGCTGCCGTACATTCCACCCACATACACATTTCCTGCGGTATCCACGGCCACGCCTGGGCCGTCGTCGTAGCCTTCGCCGCCCCAGGTGCGCGCCCACTGGAAATTCCCGTTCAGGTCGTATTTGCTCAGGAATGAGTCGTAGAAGCCATGATTGGCGTGTAGGTCGTGCGTTGGGCCAGCAGGATTGAAATCCACCGTGCCCCTATCCGGGACGGTGGACCAGTCCCCCTCTGCATAGACCGCGCCGCGCACGGGATCCACGGCCACGCTATAACCTTCGCCTCCCCAGGCTCCACCCCAGGTGCGTACCCATTGGGTCGTGCCATCGGGCGCGAATCTGGCGAGAAAGATGTTATTGTGGCCCGCCGGTGCATTTGATGTGGCCACGATGCCTGACCCAAAGTTGACGGTGCTTTGGTAGAGGCCGATGACATAGGCATTGCCCGCCGCATCCAGCCCAACACCGTTGGCAGCATCCCGGCCATAGCCAAAATTCATGTTGCCGCTCGTGCCGCACCCCCACGTTCGCACCCAGAGGAACTGTCCATTCGCGTCAAATTTGCTCAGGAAGGCGTCCACCGTCCCATTGTTCGACGTTATGGTTCCCTTTGGGTTGGTGCCCGTCGGGTCGAAATGCACGGTGCCAGAAAACTCTCCGGCCACGTAGACGTTGCCCGTCGCGTCAATGTCTGCGCTCTTCGCGCTGACCTTTGCCGTACTCCCACCCCACGTTTTGGCCCAATTGAACGCGGGAGCGGCGGCGGCGGCAGATGCCACGGGTATGGAGCCATGCCGATACCCCACGCTCATGAGCAACATCACCCCGACACTGAATGTAAGGACGAGGAGAAAGTGTTTCATAAAGGGTGATGGGGTGACGCGGGGACGCGGGGACGCGGGGACGCGGGGACGCGGGGACGCGGGGACGCGGGGACGCGGGGACGCGGGGACGCGGGGACGCGGGGACGCGGGGACGCGGGGACGCGGGGACGCGGGGACGCGGGGACG
>CAIRFY010000482.1 GCA_903877945.1 uncultured Oscillochloris sp.
AATATTACCTGCGATGCCCTCCACACCGAGCTTGCTCCGGCGGCAGCCATCATCCAGCGCGCAGGGCGCTGCGCCCGCTTCGCGAATGAGTCGGGCGACGTATTTGTCTACGAGTTGCCGCTGAACGACAAGGGCGAGATCTCCTATGCGCCCTACATTGATCAGAAGGGCCAGAGCTCAATCTGCGAGCGTACCCGCGCAGCGCTGCTGACACAGCTACCGCCCGAGGGGCGTGTGCTACGTTACCACGACGAGCTTGCGCTGGTTGATGCGGCGCATACGACCTACGATGAGCAGTTGCTCGCGACACTCCACGAGCGTCGCCATGCGCTTAGCGAGTCCATTGAGCAGGCGCTGCGCACCCAGCAGCGCAACCTGGCCCGCGCGTTGATCCGCGACATTGATTCGCGCACCGTGATCATTCACCCCAACCCGACCGATGTTACGCTGCCAAACCCCTACCGCTATGAGGGGATCGGGTTACGCCCCGGCCAACTGCTACGCTGGTACGATTCCGTGTACGAGTACGCATGGGAACAGGGACTCGACTGGATCGCGAAGATCGCGCATACCGAGGAAACGGCAGAAGGTTCAGAGGGCGCAGAGCAGCGGCGGAAGATCATGACCCAGTGGCAGGTACTTCCACCAACCACGAACGATGAAGATATTCGTGCCCATAAGCGTGACCTCTGGAGCGCTGGCTATCTGGTTGCATTGAACCCAGCCTTGGTGCAGTATAGCCCCGAGATTGGCTTGCTGCTGCTGCCAGGCGATGCGCCAGCAACCGAGTCGCCGGAGTCCGCAACGAAGGGGGGCCGCGAGGACTACGGCCCGATCCAGCATGAGAGCTATGCCGAGCATATCAACGGCCTCTACAGGTTTTACCTGCGACACCAACGTGATCGCACGGCGGCGGCGCGGCGACGCCTGGAGCAAAGATGTGGCTTGAGCGATGGTGCGCTCGACCGGGCCATCCGCCTAATGTTCGCTGTCCACGATCTGGGCAAGCTAGATCATACCTGGCAATCCTGGGCGCATCGCTGGCAGGCGCGAGTGGCGCAGCTTCGACAGCAGCCCGAGCTTGCATTCAATCCAGGCTATATGGCCGCCCACACCGACTTTAACTCGCAGGACGTGCGTGAGCGCAAGGCGCAAGGGGAGATTCGCCCGCCGCGTCCGCACCACGCCGCCGAGAGTGCCCGCGCCGGGCGCGACCTAATCGCCGCTGTGTCCGAAGGCAACGACTCGCTACATACGGCGATCATGAGCGCGATCATCTGCCACCACAGCGCGCACCTGCGCACCGACCACGGCACATTCACGCCTGCCGAGGGGGCGAAGGCAGCCTTCTACGAGGCCATGCGCGCCGTTGGACTCTTCGAGGATCAGGCGCTGCGCGCCTCGGGGGCGCGGGTCGCTTGGGCGGGCTTTAAGCAAGAGGAGGGACTGAGTGAGGATGTGATCAGCGTGGGACGCAACGCCGATGTGCTGCTTTACCTGTTCCTCGTGCGTATTCTGCGTTTGGCGGATCAGGGTTCGCAAGAACGTGATTGAGAAGGGATTCACCAATTGACCACGACACTTTACATCCCGGTCACGACAACGCCAATGGCGGCGCTGCTGGCCGGGCACGGGCTGGCCGCATGGCTCGCACAGATCGGGAGAGATCTCACTGGTGACGCGGTTGACATCCGCGTCGCCAATCTCGGCCAGGGTATGACGGTGAGTGCGCCGGTTGCGATTCACCCCGAGCAGGTGCGACATAATCATTACCAGCAGCCCGATCTCAAATGGATTCTCACCGCTAAGAATGGGTCAGCCCCCGACGGTGTGGCTGTGCTGGACTACGAGGATGAGCGGAAGCACAACACCGCCTACTATGACCGGCTCAAGGCCATGCGCAAGGACGGTATCAACCTACGCAATCTGCCACAGGATGAGCGCAATGCGCTAGAGCAGCAGGCTCCACACGACTACTGGCCCGCCGCCGCGATAATCAACCAGATGAGTGCGATCAACGCCTGTAACAAAGCGGTTGAGCGCTGGGCTGCGTGCAAGCTGGTCTATCCTGAGCTGGTAGCGATCATCTGGACAATGGCCAGCGGGCAACCCGGTGCGATTGATCTGGCAATGGATCAGTGGGAGGCACTAGCCAAACAGCACAGCCTGGAGAAGAATCCGCTGCTCTCGGCGACCCAGGTGGTCAACCCTGAGCAAGGCAAGGGTGCCAATCGGGCCAAGGCCGACGCGCTGACCATCGGCGGACAGGAGAACTTCTGGCTGCTGGAATACTTCAAGTACGGCGGGCTATTTCGCGGCGCGCTGCCACGCACGGTGCAGGGCCGCAAGGATCGCAAGACCTACGTGCTGGTGCCCGCCGCTGGCGGGATCGAGCTGGAGTGGCATAAAAAGGCGTTCGCCACCTTCCAGAAAGAGTTCTGGGCCAGCAGCGCGATCAAGATGGACATCATGGTGTCGCTGCGCTATACCGCTCTGATGCTGACCGACTGGGAGGGAGCGCAGCGCAGCACTGGCCGCCGCCGCCATCCGTCGGACTACGTAGAGGGATTTACGGTCGCCTCCTACAAAGATCTCGGCAGCGCCGTGGCGGTGATGAACGTCTCGATGATCGGCTTGCCGGACTGGGTTGAGTGGCCCAAGAAGTCAGATGAGGCCCAGCAGATTACGCAATCGGTTGAAGACCACCAGCGAATCATCGGCGCACTCGACGAGTCGAAGAGCGAGGAGGAGCGGCTGCTGCGCGACTACCGTGACTTCCTGACCAGCCGCGACCCGGCGCTACGCGCCTTCTTTGCCTTTACCACCGGCTATGCCGGCCACGTTATCCGCCAGTTAAGCAAACGGCAGCGCGTGCGCCGCCTGACGCTCGACCACCTGAAGGTAATCATCATGGCCAATGAGTCCGCCCGCCCCAAGAAGCTCACGCCGATTATCGAGAACCCCGGCTTCAAAAACATCGCCAGCGCGATCCGCCAGGCCACCGTGCAGCAGCAGTTCTACAAGACCGAGCGCAACGACAACACCTATGACGTGCGCTATGGCCTGGCCGATGAGCTACAGCGCCATGCACGTGATAGCCGTGAGTTCCTCCGCGCCCTGAGCGAGTTTCTTACCGATTACAGCAAGGAGAATGCGCGGGTGATGGAGCGCGCCAAAGGCAAGGGCTACCGCAAGCGCATCCCGATCTCTACCGAGGACATCGCCCAACTGACAGAACTGATCGACGCCTACGACGCCCAGACGGTCGCCAACATGCTGATCGCCTTCGGGTATGCCCGCGATGTGCGTGCCGAGGAGCCATCCGAGCAGCGGGCTGGCGAGAACACCAGCACAACGGACGAGCAGGACGAGCAGGGCAACACCAGTGACGAAGGGCCTTTCTAGGTATTAGGAGAATCATTTCATGCCATCCCCGATCTACTCACTCTCACTCGCGATCACCGCCACGCTGGACATGCACAACCTCAACAATGAAGGCAGCGAGGGTAATCAGCTTCAGACTCGTATGGTCGATGTGATTGGTGCCGACGGTGGACTCTACAGTGTCAACGCAATCAGCGGCGACATGCTGAAGCACATCCAGGCCGAGTACTTCTATAACCTGGCGCGTGATCGCGATCTGCCGCTCTGCGCCGGATGCCGGATGTTTAACCCGAACCGGATCAACGCTGATTCTGCCTTCCTGGCTCGCTCGAAGGAGCAGAAGCTGAGCGATGCGCAGACCCTCGATGAACTGCTGCGAACCTGCGCGATGGATGACACCGCCGGTATCTTGATCACCGAGGGCGGGCGCTCCATCCCGCGTAAGAGCGTGGTCGAGTTCGGCTGGGCTGTGGGCATCCCCGACGCGACCCGCGAGGGTCACAACCAGAGCTTTTTCCACGTCAAGTACGCACCCGAACGCGGCGAGAGCCAGCGCTCACAGGATGCAACGAAGCGGGTTAAGCCAAAGGGCGCGGAGGGCGCGGAGGAGCGCACTGGCGGTGCGAACCTCCAGCAGGCGATCTTCCACCGCCCGGCGAACAGCGGCAAGTACGCGATTGTCTGTAACCTGGAACTGGCCCGCGTTGGCTACAACGACATCACCCACCGCTACGCGATCTCGCCGGAGGAGCGGGCGCGGCGCAGCGCCGCCCTGCTGGAGAGCGTGCTGCATACCTTTGTGCAGATGAATGGCGCGATGCGCTCAGCCCAACTGCCGCATCTGGTGGCCCTGGAAGGCGCGCTGGCCTACTCCACCAAGATGCTCCCGGCCCCGCTGGTCAGCCCGATCACCGAGGACTACGCCGATCAGATGGCGTCCATCGGCAAGCACCTCGGCGGCGGCAGCGGTGTGACGGTCGATGCCTTCAGCTCGCTTGGCGATCTGGCGGAGAAGTTCAGCAGCCTGATCGGGACGGGCGAACCGTACCGCATGCCTGAGGCGTAGGAGCAACTCACATGTGGACTGTCGCACACTATCTGCCAGCAGCGCTCTTCTCGCTCAAACCGGCCACCGCAACCTCCTCAGGGGGCAAGACCTTGATCTGCCCGACCCCCTTCGCGATCAAGATGGCACTGCTCGATGCCGCCCTGCGTACGCGGGGAGATTTCATGATTAAATCGCTCTGGAACGACATTCGCGATCTGCGCCTGATGCTTCGGCTTCCTACGCAGGTCGCGGTGATCAACACATTCACCAAGATCGTGCGGCCAAAAAAGAACGGCCCGAGCGATGATGACGGCACAGGGCTGCTCACGCCGTTCGGTAGCACCATCGCCTACCGCGAGTATGTCTCGTTTGGTGGTACCCTCGGCCTGGCGTTCCAATCTGCCTCGGGCGGGGCGTTGCCAGAATCACTGGCCGAACTGCTCTACCACATCACCTATCTCGGTAAGCGGGGCGGATTCATGCAACTGCTCACCTCGCCAGAATCGCAGGATGATGCGGCGCTTGCTGATGCAACGGGCTGGGTGGTACTCACTGCCGATCAATCCAGCTTCAGCTTCGGGGGCACCCTTCAGATTCTCGACGACTGCGGACCGAAGCTCACCTTTGACCAGGTCGATATCTACAGCGGTAAGCGTATGACCCTGGGCAAGGATCGTATCCTGCGTCACATCGTCCTGCCCTATCGGCTGGCCCGCAGCAGCCGGGGGTTCAGTCTCTACGAGAGGATCGTATGACCCTCACCACCCACCATCTCGCCTTCACGGCCACGGCGCTCACGCCGGTGGCCCTGGGCGAGCAGAGCGGCTCGGCGGTGCGCGGCGCGCTGGCCGGGGCGCTCTGGGAGCGCTTCTGCACCAACAAGACCGCCCCCGCATGCGTCGGCTGCCCGCTGACCAACGTCTGCCCGGTGGCCGCCCTGCTCGCCCCCCTGCGCGACGAGGAGCAGCAGGGGGGCGAGCAGCGCCCACGCCCCTACGTTACCCGCCCGCCCGTCGATGGCGCTCATACCTACGCCCCCGGCGAGCCGCTGGCCTTCGGATTGGCCCTCTTCGGCTCGGCCGCCGCTCTCTACCCCTACGTGGTGATGGCCGCCCACGAACTGGAGCGCGGCGGGCTGGGACTGCGCATGCCACAGCTCGGTGGTCGGCGCGGCACCCTGCGCCTCAGCGAGATCGCCGCCGTTGATCCGCTCACCGGCGTGCGCCAGCCGCTCTACACCATCGGCGGCGGCCAGGTCAAGCAGCCTGGCCTGCCAATCGACGCGGATGCCGTGCGTACCTACGCCGCCGCCCTGCCCGCCGACCGGATCACCCTGCGCCTCCACACGCCCCTGCGCCTGATCGAGCAGAATCGCCTGCTCAAGCGCATCGCCCTGCGCCCGCTCATCCAGCGGCTCATGCGCCGCCTCGACGACCTAGCCATCGCCTACGGTGACGGGCCGCTCGGCCTCGACTTCCGAGCCCTGCTGGATGTCGCCGAGAGCGTGCAGGTTGTCGCCGACCAGACCCGCTGGGTGGATGTGGTCAGCGTCAGCCACCGCCAGCAGCGCCGCACCCCCATCGGCGGCTTGGTCGGCAGCGTCACCTTCGCCGGCGACCTTCGCATGTTGCGCGAGCTGCTCGTGTGGGGGAGCTTGATTCATGTCGGGCGCAACTGCGTCAAGGGCGATGGTTGGTACGCTATCGAATATTAAGTGCTGAGACATGGTTTCAGGATTGGCACATGTACTTTACCGTTCTGTGCGACCCTCACCCCCTGCCCCTCTCCCTCACGGGGAGAGGGGAGATTCCGCAGCAGGACGCATCCGACTCCCCCTCTCCCGTTCAGGGAGAGGGGGCTGGGGGGTGAGGGCTGACCGGCAACAAACTGTAAAGTATCTGCAAACCTTGTCTGAGTGCTGAATTCAGCGCTCACGATTGCTTGTCCCGCACCTTACCAACCTGTCCTCTCTTTTCTCGGCTCAGGGTTGAGCGCGGGTAGTTGTGCCCGAACGGCTGTAGATCCAGAGGTTCATCATGCATCTCTTTGTTCAGGAGAAGGGCGCGTTCATTGCCAAGCACCAGGGCCGACTGCGGGTTAGTAAGGCGAAGGAGCAACTTCAGGAAGTGCCACTGCTGCACCTCCAGCAGGTGATCGTCAGCGGCGGCGGGGTCTCGATCAGCAGCGACGCCATCCGCGCATGTGCCGAGGAGGGCATCCCGATCCACTTCCTCAGCTCCAACGGCACGCCGCACTCCAGCCTCTACAGCGCCGGACTGACCGGCACGGTGCTCACCCGGCGCGCACAGTTGCGCGCCTACGACGGCCCTGCCGGCGCGGCCCTCGCCCGCGCCTTCACCCAGGGTAAGCTCCAGAACCAGGCCAACCTGCTGCGCTACGCGGCCAAGTATCGCAAGGAGGTCGACCCGGATCTCCACGCCGCGCTTAGCGATGCAGCCGCTGAGGCGGTGGACAGTATTATCGCCGTGCGCGACCTGTCGGGCGACACGGTCGAGGATCTGCGCGAGCGCCTGATGGGGGTGGAGGGGCGCTACGCAGCGCGCTACTGGGGCGCACTGGCCGCCCTCGTCCCCGCCGATCTGTCCTGGCCAGGCCGCGAAACACGCGGGGCGAGCGACCCCTTCAACCAGGCGCTAAATTACGGCTACGGCGTGCTCTACACCCAGGTCGAGCACGCGATCATCCTGGCTGGGCTCGACCCCTACGCCGGGTTGCTCCACGCCGACCGGCCCGGCAAGCCGAGCCTCGTCCTCGATCTGATCGAGGAGTTTCGCCAAGCGGTGGTGGATCGCACGCTGCTTGGCCAGGTGACACGCGGCTGGGCGATCACTCGCGACGAGCGGGGATGGCTCGACGCCGCCACGCGCGACCGGATCGTGGAGAAGGTGCTGGAGCGGCTGGAGTCGAGCGAGGCATACGAGGGCAAGCGCCAGCCGCTGCGTCATATCTTGCAGTGCCAGGCCCGACACGTCGCTACCTTCGTACGCGGCGAGCGCGCCGACTACATCCCGTTTGTGATGGGGTGGTGAACCATGCAATGCCTGGTCATCTACGACATCCCTCACGACGGGACGCGGCAGAAGGTGGCCGACGCCTGCCTCGACTACGGGCTCCAGCGGCTACAGTACAGCGCCTTTGTGGGCGACCTGAGCCGGACACACCAGCGGGCGCTCTTCGGCGAGATCACGCGGCGGGTGAAGCGGCGGGCGGCGAACGTGCAGCTCTTCCCGCTCGACGAGCCGAGTTGGGGTGGGCGGCGGGTGATCGCCCAGGGAGGGCCAGATGGCGATGATAAGCCTTGAGGTGACGGATCTGAAGCAGTGGCGCTACTGTGCGCGGGTGGTGTGGTACCACTACTGTTTGCCGGCGGTACGACCAGTGACCGCACTGATGGCGCACGGGATCGCGCACCACCACGATGAGGAAGGGCGCGAGGAGCGGCGCTCGCTGCGACCCTACGGGCTGACGGCGGGCGAGCGACACTTCGACCTAGCGCTGCGCTCGGAGGTACTCGGCCTGCGTGGTCGGCTCGACCTAGCGGTCGCCACGCCTGATCGGGCCAGCGCTGGGGCCGAGGCAGTGGTGGTGGAGTACAAGGACAGTGAACAGCGACCGGGGGCGCACTTTAAGCTACAACTAGCGGCCTACGCGCTGCTGCTGGAATCGGCATGGGGGCTACCGGTGCGTTCAGGCTGGATCTACCAGATCCCGCTGCGTCAGGCGGTGCGGGTGCCAATTACACCAGCGCTGCGGCGTGACGTGGCCGCGACGACGGCGGCGATCCAGGCGGCGGTCGGCGGGGAGGCGATGCCAGATCCGCCGACCAGCAGACGGCCATGCGTCAACTGCGAGTTCCGCCGGTTCTGCAACGATGTGGTCTAAGACATGGTTCAGAACAGCTTGACAGTGTGGCGGAGACGCGAGGACACGAGGATGCGATAGCATCGCCTCGTCGCATCCTCGCCTCATCACCACACTGTAAAGCTGAAACCTGAAACCTTGTCTAAGCGGCCGGGATCGAGCGCAAAATGGCCCGCCAGACGGTGTGGCTCGCAACTCGATATGGAAAGCCAGTACCGCCAGGGTTTCCCGCCGGGAGGTGTCGGAATATTGGAGGCCGATATCTGCACTACAATGCGGTAGGAGTCCGCCCGCAACTTGACACGGTTTGAGCGCAGAATCCAAGTTGCGAGGGGGCATCGCATGTGGCACCAGAAATGGGCTATAATGGCTGCACAGGAAGCCCCCTGCGGCACGAGATGTGGCTCGGGAGGGGGAAGACTGCGGGGAGCGGCTTCTGCGCTGGCGGGGCTTCATCCCCATCGGCTCGCGGTTGAGCACTGAAACGGTTGACTCGAGGATGCTAGTCTTCGGTGCATACAGCGCTTCATCCCCATCGGCTCGCGGTTGAGCACTGAAACCAATGCTGCGCAGCAACTACCGACGCTTCACCGTTGCACAGCTTCATCCCCATCGGCTCGCGGTTGAGCACTGAAACGTAGCCGCGCTCATACCATCGTCCTCTCGCGTTGGGCTTCATCCCCATCGGCTCGCGGTTGAGCACTGAAACGCTCATACGTCACCGGCACGGCGAAGCCACCAGCGGGCTTCATCCCCATCGGCTCGCGGTTGAGCACTGAAACTCCTCCTGACAATGATACGCAGTCCGAGCGACTACGCTTCATCCCCATCGGCTCGCGGTTGAGCACTGAAACGCGACAGTTGTATTGGTCTAAAGGCTTGCGGGCTTGCTTCATCCCCATCGGCTCGCGGTTGAGCACTGAAACTGTTGTGACGCTTC
>CAIRFY010000483.1 GCA_903877945.1 uncultured Oscillochloris sp.
GCCTAAAGGCTCGACTCCTCTTCACAACCCGGATAGGATCGCTCTATCACGAACGAGACCGGGTGAGCCACGCGAAGGCCGTGCGCCAGCCGCACATAATCAGCAGGGCCGTGGTGAAGGTGACGACGTAGAACGAGATGGGGCTAAAGCGCCCAATGAAGAGGGCGCGCACCAGCGAGCCAGCCACCACCGCCGCGCACCAGGAGAGAGCCGTTGTGCGCAACATCTTCACCGGCGTAGCGGTGGAGTCCGGGCGGAAGGCACCGAGCCAGGGCGAGGTTATCAGCCAGCCGATGATGAATGGCGATGCGGTCTGCGCCACCTCGCCGATGGCCCCCAATCCAGCAGCCTCGCCGTGACTCGCCCGCCCGATGGCCGCAAACACCATCAGCGCCACCACATCGCCGCCCAGCAGCGCGACCGTCCGCCCGCTTCCCGCCCGTCCGCCTTCAACTGCTGCGTGCATATCGACTCCTCATGACTACAGCCTCACCCAGCGAATCTCCGACTGGCCGCGCTCCGCGACCGCCTGGGTGAGAACACGGATCAGCCCACTATCGGCACCCCGCTGGGCCAGCCAGCCAATCACCGATTTATCGACCGTGACGACCTGGGTAAGTACGCGGCTCAGCTCGTTATCGGCACCCTGCTGAGCCAGCCAGATCATTGACCGATCAATGAAGGACTTCTCACCCTCCATCTGGTCAATTAGAAACTGAAGCTGGACGAGGGAGATCGAACCAATGTAGATGCCTGTATCGTCGTGGTAGAGAGCCACGCTGGAGTCACCGGCGGACAGATCTAGGGGCGGCGGATCGGCTTCGCCGCTTGCCATCGCGATGATCCGGCGCAGCTCTTTTTTGCTAATCTGAAGCGGCTCGCTTGTATCCTCCAGCAGATGTTTTACCACCACATCAGCCGCATTGGTACGCCCGAAGCTGCGGGCACACACCTGCATACGTTCCAGACGACCGGGCTCCTCGAAGATCTGGTCGATCTTATAGGCGATGGTCATCAGCGAGCGGCAGCGCACCGCCGCCCCGGCCTCTAGCAAGTGATCGCTGTTCCGCTCCTCCTGGCCGGGAATAGGGTCGATGATCACCATCGGCAGACCCGTCGCCATACACTCCGAGGCGCTGAGTCCACCCGGCTTACCAATGAACAGGCTAGCAATCCGCATCAGGTCAGCCATCTCGCTGGTGAAACCGAGTACCCGAAATCGATCCTCCGCGCCGCTGATCTGGGTCGCCACCTGCTGGCGCAGCAACTGGTTGCGCCCGCAGATCACCATCGTCTGCACGGGGGTTCGCATACGCAGAATTTGGGCCACAATATCGCGGGCCGGCCCGCCACCCAGCGCCCCGGCTGATACCAAGATCACCGGGCGGTCGTCGCGCAGCCCGTAGCGGGCCAGCACCTTCTCGCGATCCACCGGCTCACCAAACACCGGACTCACCGGGATGCCCGAGACGGTGATCCGCTCGGCGGCCACACCCAGCTCCGTCAGATGCACCTTGGTCTCCTCAATCGCCACAAAGTAGCGGTTGAAGACCCGGCTCAGCCACATGCCCTGAAAGTCGTAGTCAGTCGTAACAATCGACAGGGTGGTATGCAGCTTACCCTGGCTGAGCAACTGGGCCACCACGCCCGCTGGCATAAAGTGGGTGCAAACAGTGATGTCGGGGTCGTAATCGAGGACAAACTTGGCCAACGGCTGGGCGTTCAGCGAGTTCCAGAGTTGGAGTGCGCCGGTCTCGTTCTTAAAGGGTTCATCGGTCTGGTCGTACCACCAGCTCACAAACCAGGGGTTCTCCTTCACCAGCGCAAAATAGACATCCGAAGCCGTCACCTGATAGATCCGACTGGTGAGCTTCAGCGCGTCCTCGTTCTGCACCTCCACGCCGCCCTGGGCGCGAAACACCTCTTCGATCGCTGCCGCCGCCGCGATGTGGCCCGAGCCGACACTGGCTGACAGGATCAGCACTCGCTTCATTGTATGGCTCCCGCCTGAGGGCGATGATGCGTCACTAAGGCATGTTTCAAAATGGGCACATTCAGCTTTACCGTCTTGCGATGAGGCGACGAGGCGATGAGGCGATGAGGCGACGAGGCAATGAGGCGACGAGGCGACGAGGCGACGAGGCGACGAGGCGACGAGGCGACGAGGCGACAAGGCGACGAGGCGACGAGGCGACGAGGCGACGAGGCGATGCCACCGCGCCCTCGCGTCCTCGCCTCATCGTCACACTGTAAAAGAGTATACACCATGTCTGATCACGACGATCCCGCAAGGTCATTGCGGGCGATCACATCGCGGTACCAGAAGAAACTGTCCTTCGGCGTGCGCTGCTGGGTCGCATAGTCAACATACACGCAGCCAAAGCGCTGGTCGTAGCCGTGAGCCCACTCAAAGTTATCTAGCAGCGACCACTGGAAGTAACCGGCCAGAGGCACACCGGCGGCGATGGCGCGCTGACAGGCGTCCAGGTGCGCCCGCAGGTAATCGATGCGGCTCCCATCGCGCACGCGCCCATCATCACCGGGTTCGTCCAGATAACTGACGCCATTCTCAGTGATGTAAATCTTGGGCAGATTGTAGGCGCTGTGCAGCCGCAGCAGCAGGTGATAGAGCCCCTCGGGGTAGATCTCCCAGTCCATCGCGGTGCGCGGCGTATCCAGGCGTACCGGCTGCCACTCGCCGGGCCGGGTGCCGACCGTCACCACCTCGCGGGTGTAGTAGTTCGCCCCCAGGAAATCGGTGGGCGCGGCGATGATCTGCATGTCGCCGGGCTGCACGAAGCGTAGGCCATCGGGCAGGAGTCCAGCCTCCACAGCGGTCGCAACCATGTCCGACGGATAGCCCCGCCCGCAGATCGGGTCGAGGAACCAGCGGTTAAAGTAGCCGTCGAAGGCCCGTGCGGCGTCACGGTCGGCGTAGCTAACGCTGGCGGGCACTGCGGCGGTGAAGTTAAGGGTAATGCCGACCTGAGCGCCGGGGCTGAAGCGGCGGATCTCGGGTACGGCCAGACCGTGGGCCAGCAGGGTGTGGTGGCTGGCGGCGAGGGCCGCCGCCCAATCCTGGCGACCAGGGGCGTGTTCGCCGATCTGGTAGCTGAGCATACTTACACACCAGGGTTCATTGATCGTGATCCAGTGCTTCACCCGGTCGCCCAAAGCCTGGGCCACCACACCGGCGTACACAGCAAACGCCTCGGCGGTAGCGCGGGACGGCCAACCGCCCGCGTCCTCCAGGGCCACCGGAAGATCCCAGTGGTAGAGCGTCACGTAGGGCGTGATACCGCGCTCCAGCAGGGCGTCCACCTGACGGCTGTAGAAATCGAGGCCGGCCTGGTTCACCTGACCGCGCCCGTCAGGCAGCACACGCGGCCACGCCACGCTAAAGCGATAGGCTCCAGCACCGAGATCCGCGAGCAGGGCGAAGTCATCGCGCCAGCGATGGTAGTGGTCGCACGCCACATCGCCGGTGGCCCCACCCTTCGTCTTGCCGGACGTGTGGCTAAAGCGATCCCAGATACTCTCGCCGCGCCCATCCTCGCAAACCGCTCCCTCGATCTGATAGGCCGCCGTCGCCGCGCCCCAGACGAATCCGGCGGGAAAGGTCGTATGAGACATGGTGTTCACCTCTTTCTGCTCGCGTCCTCGCGTCCTCGCGTCCTCGCG
Organism: uncultured Oscillochloris sp.; assembly: GCA_903877945.1. Lineage (GTDB taxonomy): Bacteria > Chloroflexota > Chloroflexia > Chloroflexales > Chloroflexaceae > Oscillochloris. The sequence goes on from CAIRFY010000483.1 coordinate 3,682, forward strand.
TCCTCGCGTCCTCGCGTCCTCGCGTCCTCGCGTCCTCGCGTCCTCGCGTCCTCGCGTCCTCGCGTCCTCGCGTCCTCGCGTCCTCGCGGTTACAAAAACAGCCGGTAGCGATCTCGCACCTGCTCTATCGTCTCATCATAGCGGGCGCGCAGATTGATCACGTGGGCTTCCAGCGCTCCCAGATTGGCAGTAGGTGCGGCCTGCTCGATTTGAGCGCCCATATCAGCGATACCGCACGCACCGAGTTGGCTAAGACCACCACGCAGCCGGTGGGCCATCTTGGCTAATCTGACCCGATCCGCATCAGCCATGGCCAACTCAAGCTCGACGATCTGATTTCCGACCTCTTCGCAAAATAGCACATAGATCGACTCGGCGGCCTGCGGTACAGGCATGCCAAGCGCGTCTATCAACTCCTGGAGAGCCTGCCAGTCGATCAGCACTAGCGACATCAGTACCCCCAGCTTTTGAGATACAGTTGGCATCGACACCGGACTTCGCGCCGACGCGGAGACCGCCCGCGCAGGCGGGCGGCCAGCCAGCGGCTCCGCGCCGCGACTTTAGTCGCTGGCACATCCGCGCATCCGCGATGCGTCGCCCCTACAGGCTCGTCACCAAACCAGGGTTGATCGTGGTGTTACGCCAGTTCTGCTTGCCGTCGGCGCGGGTGGTCGCGATGATGTAGGGGCCTGGGGGCAACTCGACAGCGCCGAACCAGCCATCGGCTGAGGCGTAGATGTCGCGTAGCCATACGCCGTCGCGGATCAAGCTTACCTTGGCATTCGGCACAACCTGGTCATCCACCGTGGCGATGCCCTGGATATGGCCGCCGGTGGGAGTCGCGATCCACGGCCAGTCGGGGGCGCGGGCGGGCTGGGCGAAGACGGTGGCCCGCAGTTGATCCATGAAGGCCCGTCGCGACTCGTTGTTGCTCCCGGCGAACGGAATGGCATACGAGTAGAAGGCTACCCCGGCGAGGGCGCGGCCCGCGCCATCGGGCGTCAGGGCGCGCTGTATCTGGCCGATGCCCTGCTCGCGGGTGTTGAGCCACGACCCCATCCCCGAGACAATCGCCCGACGACCGACGTGGTCACGGTCAAAGGCGAGCCAGCCGTCGTACCAGGCCCGCGACCGAGGCACGCCATCCTCAAAGTAGTGCATCGGCACTGCGAAGTCAAGGATGCCCTCATCGAGCCAGGCCGGCCAGTCCTGGAAGACCCGTGCGTAGGCGGACGAGGCCGCCCAGTTGCCGTCGTTACCCGCGCCACCCCAGGTGATCGTCGCCGCGCTCACCTGGATTGTCGGCTTGATCGCCTTGGCCCGAATATAGAGCCGACGAACCAGTTCGGTCACGCGGTCGCGCCGCCACTGGCTCCAGGCCGGGTCGTCCGGGCGCGGCCGGTTGTCGAGAGGTTGCCCGACCGACTGGTTAAAGCGCTCAAGGCTCACCTGGTTGTAGCCGTAGTTGGCACCGGAGAGGCGAATAAAGTCCCAGTGGACACCATCAAGGGTGGGATACGCCTGCAAAAGATGGCCCACCACGCCTTCCATGTAGGTGATGGCGGAGGGGTGACCAAAGTCGAGGTCGCCGACCTGTTCGCCGCCGAAGGTGGCCGTGGTCCAACGCTCGGCACCCTGGATCTCTGGCCCATGCGTCGTGCAGACGTGGGCGGGGTCGCCCCAGAGCCGATCTGTTGGGCGACAGGCCACGGACACCACCACCCAGGCGTGGACGCGCACGCCCTGCGCGTGGGCCTTCTCGATCAGGTAGCCCAGCGGGTCAAACTCGGCGGCGGGGGCCAGATTCGGGTCAGCCGAGCGTGGCTCGACGCTGTTGTTATACCAAGCATCACCGTGGCGGCGCACCTGGGCGATAATCGTGTTGGCTCCGGCACGTACCACATTGTTGACGAGTTCATCAACCTGGGGGTGATTATCGAATCCTGGGTGTAGTTCATCAACCCAGAAAGCCCGCATTTGCGGGATGGAATCCTGCGCCTGTGCAGGGATCGCGCCAAGCAAAAAGACGGCAATCAGGAGGAGATTCGCGACGATCAGACGCATCAGAGATCCTTTCAAACGGTTGTTGGCAATAGAGCAAAAAATCACCCTGTCACACATGTCACGCTGAGCGAAGCGAAGCGTCCCGGTGAGCATCATCCTTGTCGGGAC
>CAIRFY010000484.1 GCA_903877945.1 uncultured Oscillochloris sp.
CAGCGCAAGCTCGTCGTGGTAACGTAGCACACGCCCCTCGGGCGGTAGCTGTGTCAGCAGCGCTGCGCGGGTACGCTCGCAGATTGAGCTCTGGCCCTTCTGATCAATGTAGGGCGCATAGGAAATCTCGCCCTTGTCGTTCAGCGGCAACTCGTAGACAAATACGTCGCCCGACTCATTCGCGAAGCGGGCGCAGCGCCCTGCGCGCTGGATGATGGCTGCCGCCGGAGCAAGCTCGGTGTGGAGGGCATCGCAGGTAATATTCAGCCCAACCTCAACCACCTGGGTGGCGACAAGTATCATCGGCGAGTCGGCAGTAGCTGCGCGGCCCTCACCAAACTCCTGGCGGATGCGATCCTCTTTTGTATCGCGGTCAGAGGTGTAGAAGCGGCTGTGCAGGAGCTCAACCGTCACGCCCACCATGCGCGGATCGCGCTGGAGAGTTTCGGCAAGCGCCTGCGCGCGATCAACCGTGTTGCAGATCGCGATCACCCGACGGCGACGATGCGCAAGCAGATCGCTGATCACGTTGTCCGCAGTGAGCGGATCAGTGCAGAAGCGGTAGCAGCGGCGTTTCCCTGCCTGCGAGGGTAACACGTTGATTTCATCAGCAGTGAGCGTGACTGGCTCAGCGTCGAGCAAGGCAGCAAGCCGAGTGATCATTGTGCGGGAGAAGGTTGCGGTCATCAGCACAAACGGCACAACACCCTTCAGCATCTGGAGAATCTGGAGTGTTGTGGAAAGCGCGCCACCACCCGACTCATCCACCGGGAAGAGGTGGAACTCATCGAAGACCAGGTAGCTACCGATCACTGCGCCAGCGTTGATATTCGCCTGGCGATTCCCCAGGCTGTAGGGGATCGTCAGGAAGCTGCTCAACGCCTGGTCAATCGTCGTGAACACAAGATCGGCATCAAAGCGGCGATCATCAGGCCGGGTGCCGGTTTGGATGGCAACGTTCTTGAGCAAACCGAAGCGCGTTGAGAATGTCGCAACCGTATTTTTATACTCTGCCTCAAACTGGTTAGCCAGCACCCGCATTGGCACTGCATAGATACACTGGCGGGGGAACGCCGATGGGTGGTTCCGCCAACCATCGAGAAAGGGAAAGAGTGCAGCGCGGGTCTTCCCCGCACCGGTTGGAGCTTGGAGGATAACGCTACGACCTTCCCGCAACAGTAGATCTATTTTTTCCTGATAGGCATAGAGGGACATGGTGTACTCCTATCCAAAGATGTCATCAAAGCGCTGCTGGCGATCATCGCTGGCCGTCTCAGCGATGCCATACGCCCGCATCTGCCGCCGAATCTCGCCGAGCATCTGCTCACGTAATTCCTGCGGCTCCAGCACCTCGCAGTCCGCCCCCCAGCCGCGTATCCAAGGCAGCATCTCTAGGGGTTCGTCAACCTCAGCGGCCCAGATCAGCCGACCCTCGGGGTCGCGTTCGGTACGCTGCGAAGGGTGCCAGCGCTCCTCAAGCACTCGCCGCACCACCTGGTCGCCGCTGAAGCGCAGCCGAACGCTTATCGGCTGGCTATCCTCATCAAACCAGATGCTCCACGCGCCACCCAGCAGTTTGAATGGATCGAAGCCTGCGGCGACCGCAAATGGCTCATCAAGCACGAGTGGGCGGCGCTCGATCCGCTCTAGCTTGCGTACACGCATCGCCCCAGCCAGTTCGGAGTAGCCGATCATATAGGTGCTACGGCTGAGCGCCGATGGCTCCAGCAGGTAGGGGTGAAACACCTCGTCAAAGGCTCGGCGCGCACGCAACGGTCGGTAGCGGATCTGGACTTTGCGCCCGTCGATCCACGCATCGCCAATCTCCTCCAGAACGCGCTGGTAGTCCTGCTGCTGATCACTCACCTGAAGCCGCTGCTGGTGCGCGATAGCGAGCACATGCTCGCCTGCGGCAGGCGCGATCCCTTGATTCAGCACGACGCCTAGCTTCTGGAGCATCTCGACTGCATTACGGTCGCTCTTATCTTGGCGCTGCTGGTACATCCGCAACGCCAACATGAGCACGATGGTCTCGTGGCGCGAGAGGCTGATGTGGGTGATATAGCGCTTGCGGTCAATCGCAACGCGCTTCTGCTCATCCCAGAGGATGGGCACGCCGTTTGCTTCCAGTGACACGATCCAGCGACCGATGGTTGATCGGTCGTTTCCAAAATGACGGGCAAGATCCGCCTGGCGCAACGGGCTACCGCTGGGCTGAGCAAGCAGGTAGAGACGGAGTGCGTCAAGACCCTCAGACTTAAATTCGGATTTGCTCTGGCTCATAGGGTACTCTCCGATCCGATGATATGCGGAGCATAGCATACGCCATTGCGAAAAATTGCAACAGGTAACGATGAATTTGCGAGCATCGTCATTTCTGATGTTGCACGTTATTGCCACCAGCGCCGAGAGAGGCGAACCTTTCCCTCATTGTCCTCCTCAATCAAGATGCCCTGATCGTGAAGATCTGCGAGGTCGCGCATGACGGTGGATCGCGGCACACCCAGTCGCCGCGCCAGATCTGCCTGCGAGAGATCTGCCTCACCCAAAAGCTCTGAGTATTGTTCTAGCCGCTCCTGCTTGCCCTGTTTGCTGCCAAACATCGTCGCACCTCCTGTATATCTCAGCTTCCACTGAAACCACAGTGCGGCAGGGCTGTTGCATGTACTGCAACACAGGCGGGGCAATCTGCGAATAATGCCTAGTACTACAGTTGTAAATATCTTCGCAGAAAGGCTCTCGCCGATCACCCCCCCTAGCCCCCCCCGCAAGCGGGAGGGAACAACGCATTATCCCCCCCGCGTGCGGGGGGGCTAGGGGGGGTAATTCAAACTACAACTGTAGTACTAGGTTGTTGCAGACTGCGGTGTGAGGCGCAAATTTCTCGGTGTCGTCATGCTGCATCCCTCCGCACATATGCATATTCCCACGCGGACAACCGCACACGATCCATCTTCTCCCGCGTGTGCGGAGTGATGCACGTCCGCAATCTCTCTGTGGCCACTGTCCCTACGCGCCCTCGTCATCCATCTGGTCATCAACGGCCTGCCCCGACGCCCGCAGATGCGCCTTGATGCGCCGGATCTCGGCGCGGGCCTCGCGAATGCCCGCGCTGACCTCGGGGCGGGCGTTGGCCGTGCCGGTAATGGCAATCTGGTTGAGGTAATGGGCCAGGGTACTGCGATGGTTCGCCAGTCGTTGGCGCAGCCCCGATCCTTGATCCGCCTGGGTCGGCGGCGCGCCGTAGGTGTGCTGGCTGCCGATGATGCTGTCCACCTGCCCGCCGGTGACGGTGACCACCTGTAGGGTGCCCACGTTGCCGCCGACGTGGATGCCGGGGGCTGGTTGGGCGGGCGCGGGCGGGGCTGGCTCGGACCAGAGTCGCCCGTCGGTGCGCAGCCAGAGCGCGGCCTGCCACCAGGGGCGCTGCTCGCCGAGGGCGGCGCGGGCGGCGGCCATCGCCCGGTCGATCTGCCCGTCGCGGCGCAGTTCGGTGATCAGGGTAGGCAGGAGCGTCTTCACGGCGCTCATCGCCACATCGCCCTGGAAGCCGAGCACGGCGGGGACGCCGACGCGGGCGAGGCCCGGGCCGATGGCGCTGAGGGTATCGCCGTAGCCGCCGCCACCGCTGCGGCAGGAGGCCAGGATGAGTAGCAGCGGGCGGGTGGCGAGGCGCTGCACAGCGGCGACAACGTCCGCGCCGGACGCCTGGTGGGACGTGCCGTCGTCCTGCTCCAGCCAGACCACGGGCCTGCTATCGCGCAACGTACCGTGAGCCACCAGGACAACGATGTGCGGGCTGTCGCGCAGGTGGGCCGCGATGTTCACCAGGGTGGCCCGGCCCGCCGCGCCAGCGGTGTCGCCCAGGATCGTCGTGGGGATGTCGCCCAGGGCGGCGCGGGCGCGGGCCACCTCCCCGTCCACATCGACCTCGGCCATCCCAGCGGCCAGATTGCTCGGGTTGGAGACGACCACCAGGGCGCGCAGGTCGGGCCGGGGCGGGATCGTGACGGGCGTGAGGTCGGCGCTATCGAGGGTACGGACGAGGCGCACGCGCTCGTACAGGGCGATGGGCTGGTCGGTCTCGGGGTCACGCAGGGTCTCCCAGCGGAGCGCGTGCAGCTCATCGGCGCGGGCATCGAGGCGCAGGCGCACCTGGAGATCATCGGCGGCGGCGAAGGCGCGGGCCTTGAGCCAGGAGTCGCGGAGCGTCTGGTCAGCAAAGAGTTGGTCGCTGAGCAGCTTCCCGTAGGCGGCGGGGTTATGGCTCATAGCCCGCAGCGCCTCGGGGTCGAGCGTAACCGGCGCGTTGGTGGCAAGCTGTGTGGCGGCAGCGCTGGCGGCGCTGGTCAGTGTCGCATCGGCGGTGAACATAGCCGATAACCGATAACCGATAGCCGATAGATTCTCGGCGTCAGCCAGCGGCGGCAAAGCGGAGCGGATGTGAAATTCGATAGTGGTTGACATGGTGTGCCGATTCAGCAGGCGGATGTGTGGCAATCATAGCAGGGCGGGGCGGGGCGGGGGCGGCAAGGGGCACCGATGCGCTCAGCCCCGCTGGGGCCGACGTTGTAGGATCTGATCGAGCGCCTGGCGGTTGCAGATCTGAACTGCGTATCCGCCATCGCGAGGGCGTACCCACATATTGCATTGCTCTATGGTAGTGCATCACACGTACTCATGGTCTATAATACAACTAGATGGTGCTATATCGCTGTGGACGTATCCTATGAAGCCGATCCGACTTGAACTCAATCCCCAGTTCCCCGATATTGTCGCCCGTGCCGGGCTTTCGTAGCGCGCCTTCGTTCACCGTGCGGGCATCAGTTTCTCGACCATCATGGGCTTGTTGCATCCGGAGTTGCATCCGGATCGGCGCGGTGGCATGCATCTGCGCACGGCCTGGCTGCTCGCCAACGCCTATGGCGAGATTGCCCACGTTGATGCGGATACGGCGTTTCGCCTGCTCATTGTGGATCACCGAGCGGCGTTGTCCCTGGCGCAGGCACACTCCGAAGAGCCGACGCATGACACGGCTTGAGCAGGAAGTCGCACCTCAAAGCTTTAGCAGATAGCCTATCGCAATCCTCTTGGGATTGTTGAGTGGAGTCAAGGCTTTAGCCGGATAAGGCCGCCTAAAGGATTGACTCCTTTTCATAACCAGTTTAGGATTGCTATATCGCCGCATGGAGCAAGAAGGACAATGCCAATGTCGTCAACACACCCCTATGCCGCTGCCCTCGTAGAAAAAGTGCAGCAGCGCAAGAGCCAACAGATCAGCATTGCGGCTCGAACGCTCATCCGTGGATTTGGCTACGAGCGCCGTACCGAAAAGATTGTGGGCGAAGTCGCTGGTCATCTTCACGCGATGGGACTCGCCACCACGCTCTCCCTCACCTTCCCCCGCAGCCTCGATGATAAAGTCACCATCGCCACGCTTGCGCCACGCGCTCAGCCGTTGACTCCACCGTCCGCACCCATTGCCCCCGCCGTCCAGTCCGATCTGCGTACGACAGCCGCCCGAGCGGTTCCCGCCACCGTTGCGATCACAACAGAGAGCAGCATCGGTTCCGGCTTTCTGGTTCACCCCGATGGGCTGGTGGTCACCGCACGCCACGTCCTTGCCGAGGGCGACTACTCGCTGCGCTCGGTGCAGGTCGCGATCTCACCGGGGCTACCGAATGAGCAGACCGTTGAGGGGGTTGTGTTCCGGTCACACCGCCAGCTCGACTACGCCCTACTCTGGCTGCTGGCCGACGGGCCATTCCCCACGCTGCCGATCGGCAACCCACAAGCCCTTGCGCACGCCCAATCGGTGCTCGCCGTGGGCAGTCCATCCGGGCTGCATAACACCGTCTCGCTCGGTATCGTGAGCAACCCGTGCCAGCGCCTCCGGGGCATTGAGTATATCCAGACCGACGCATCAATCGATCCCGGCAACTCCGGCGGCCCGCTCATCACCGATGACGGAGTCGTGGGGATCAATGAATGGATCATCATGGGTGTCGGCGCGGCGAAGTTTTCGCTGCCGATCGACTACCTGCGCGACGATATTGCGCAGGCGATCAGCCTTGGCCGTGATGCCTGCCTCACCGCTCGCTACTGCCCCGCCTGTGGCAACTTCGACCCCGCCGAGCCGACGTGGTTTTGCCGCTCGTGCGGCATACAGTTCGTGATCAACGCAGAGCCAGAGGCTGCCCCGCCAGTGTAGGTTATCCGTCCCGGCAATGTTCCCGCGTGCATTGAGAGAGAGGAAAGCTTTATGAACTGCCCCCAGTGCAACACCCCTGTTCGATCCGGCGCTCGCTTCTGCGCACGCTGTGGGACGACCCTCCTGTCCGGCGCAACTCAGGTCAGCGGCGAGGTGCCCCCGGAGGGCGCGCACAAGCGTACCGAGGATCTCCCGCCAACGATCAGCGCCGCTGAGCAGCCATCGCCCGAGGTGCTGGCACAGCACCGAGCTGCCGCCAATACCCTGATCAACGACTTCCTGCGAGAGGGCGGCGTCGCCGATCCTGAGTCGCAGATCGATGAGGAGGGTCGTCACCACTTTACGTTTGGCTCAGCGCACTGCCGGGCGGCGATTGTCGAGGATGAGGGCCAGCTCTACCTCCACGCCGACGCCTTTGTGATGAAGCTGCCCTCCGACAAAGAGCTGATCGTGCCCTTGATGCGCGAACTGCTGGAGCTGAACCTGATGCTGCGCGGCGCGGTGCGGGTGGGTATCAGCGGCGAGTTGGTGATCGCGGTGGCGATTCGCCCCCTAGAGGAGATGTACCGCGAAGAGTTCACCAGTTGCATCTTCAGCGTGATGTCTGTGGCCGACCAGATTGACGATATGCTGCTGGAGAAGTACGGCGGCACCGCGAAGCAGCGTCAGTCGGCGTAGGCCAAGTCGGTCGGACGACGACAACTTCTGGTTCACCTTCGGCATACTACTCGGGAGCGTAGCCCCTATGCCCGCAACTATTGGCGACATCCTCAAGACCAAGCCAGAGCTGATCACGATAACGCCGGAAGCAACCCTCTACGATGCGCTGGAGTTGGTAAACCACCACCCGCCTAAAGGCGGGGGCTTTGCTCTGGCGCTACCGACGAGTCGACATCCGAGCAGTACGGCACGTTTACGGGTGCCCTGCCGAGCGAACCCGGCAGCGATTGCATATGCCGAAGCATACGACCGAGAACCTTTTACCTGGCGAAGGTTTCCTCGCCAAAACTCCATAGGTTCAGTTGGTAACGTACGTGAAACCGTGTCCGCCGACGTATCGGCTTCGTGCCTTCTGCACGATAGGGATGAACCCCTACACGTATTATTGTACCACAGCCCCGCGCCGCTTGAAGCGGCGCGGAGGCGAACACCTACCAGGGATAGAGGCAGCAAACGCCTCATTCCTCCCGCCCGTAAACGGACGGGTTTCCTGAGGCTATTTTTATGACTACAGCCAGATCCCCGTCCTAGACGTCGAGATGCTTGTGCGTCTGAAGCGTGTTATAGATGAGCCAATGCGTGAGGTGCTGGCGGAGATTATGGCCACTGTGTAGTTACCACTATTGCTTTCAGACCAGTGGCATCGTGTGAGTGGTCATCATGGGGTCACCGGATTATTCCGGGTAAAACGTACGATAAGGCTCTGAATACCGCAGTGGATTGTTCTGGTGCCTATCGGCTATCGGCTATCGGCTATCGGCTATTGCGCGAGCCGAGGGGCAAGCACCACACGAAAACCGCTGCCGTAGTAGACGTCGTAGAGGTAGCTCCTGTCCCGCGCCCCGCAGCGAACATATGAGCTATCGTTAGACCACGCTCCACCCCGCCACGCTGTCTGCCTATCTGTAAAGACTTTCTGGGGAGTGTAACGCTCAGCGGGGTAGCTCCGGTAATCATTGGCCATCACCTCCCACACATTCCCGGCCATGTCCATCGCTCCGCAGGCTGCCGCGCCATGATAGACATTGATCGTGATAATGTCTCGCCCGGCGGCATCGCGGATGGTCACGTCACCGACCTGTGCACCCACGCCGAAGGAGACGGCAGACTGACCCAGGCTGACCTCCTGGCCAACCAGTCCCCGGAGCACCTGGGTGAAGGACGGATCGGCGGCGACCCGCTCGCGCAGCGCCTCGGCGCTCCGTCGCACCATCAACCGGGTCATCGCACGGTACATCATGGCCTCGCTGCGGGCGGGCAGCACCTCGTATTCCCGACATATAGCAGTTCTATTCCAGTTGTGAAGGAGGAGTCAAGGCTTTAGCCGGCCTTATCCGGCTAAAGCCTCGACTCCACGCAATAACCCCAAGAGGATTGCTATAAGCGGCAGCACGGGGTCAGCCATGCGAAGATCCGCTCTACGACCCAGCGGCGGGGTCGTACCCCACGTCCCTTCATATCGTCGGAGCGCACCACCGGCGGGAGGATAATCCCGCAATGCGTCCGTACCCAGTCCACCCGTTTGCCCCGATACGTGCCATCCACCCCGATCCGCCGCAGCTTTTTCCCCGCGCCACCGAGCCGGGAAAACAGCACCCGTGCCCCAGCCGGATCGGACACCAAAGCAGCGGTCACCATCACGATCACGAGCACGCCCATCGTATCCACCAGGATATGCCGCGTGCGTCCCGTGACCTTCTTGCCCGAATCATGGCCCCGAACCCCAGGGATCGGGGTGCTTTTGACGCTTTGACTGTCCAGACAGCCCACAGTCGGATGTGTGTGACGACCGGCCTTTCGCCGCACCGCCGCGCGTAGGGTGTCGTGGATGCGCCGCCACGTACCATCATCGCGCCACGTGCGAAATATAGTGGTAGACCGCCTTCCATGTTTGGACAGTCTTTGGGCAGCATCCGTCATTGGATGCCACCCACGACCACGGAGAAGATGGCATTGATCACCTGGCGCGGATCGACCGTGCGTGGGCAACCGCCGGTCTTTGCGGGAGGAATGAGATCTTTGATACAATTCCACTGGCGGTTGGTGAGATCGGTCGGATAGGTTTGGTTTTTCATATCCCCACGTGTACCCGAATCTTCCTCGTGACCGCCATCACAATCCCTTTTCAGACAGCTTCTCAAATCAAAAATCAAGAAGGAGCCGTATGGATCTCCCAAACGAGATGCGCCTCGCCCTCGATGCGGCCCTGCGTGGGGCGGGCCGGGTCGAGTTGCGCGCAACGGCGGCGGCCCTTTCGCAGCGCTACCGGGCCGGTCACGGTGCCGCCAACGGCCCGCCGGAAGGTGTCAGCTATGTGCGCGGCTCCGCCGACGCGGCGGCTTACGCCGCCTACCGTATGCCCGCCACCTACGCCGCCGTGACCGCCGCTATGGGCGCGTTGGCTGCCCGGTTGCCTGACTGGGTGCCACGCAGCCTGCTCGACGCCGGGGCCGGTTTGGGGGCGGCCCTCTGGGCCGCGACGGAGACATGGGAAGATCTCGGCGGTGCCGAGTTGATCGAGGCTGAGTCAGCGATGCTCGCTCTAGGTCGCCAGATCGCCGCCCGCAGCCGCCACCCGGCCCTGGCCGCCGCCGTGTGGCGACAGGCTAATCTCACGGAGCCTTGGCAGTCTCGGAGTCACGACCTGGTCGCCGCGACCTATGTGCTGGGTGAACTGCCCGATGCGGCGCGCGGCCCCCTTGTCGATCAACTTTGGGCGCACAGTAGTCAAGCTCTGCTCCTCGTCGAGCCGGGCACACCGCAGGGCTGGGCGATCATCCGCGCTGCCCGCGAGCGGCTGCGCACTGCCGGAGCCTGCATTATCGCGCCGTGCCCGCACCAGGGCGCGTGTCCCTTGGCCGACGACGACTGGTGCCACTTCTCCCAGCGCCTAGCCCGCAGCAAGGCCCAGCGCGCCAGTAAGGGTGCGGATCTTGGCTACGAGGACGAGAAGTTTGCCTATGTGGCCGTGGCTCGCATACCGGGTACGCCCATTGCTGCACGGGTACTACGCCGACCTCTGGTTCGTCCCGGTCGGATCGAACTAGCCCTCTGCACGCCTACGGGCCTCCATCACGAGATCGTCACCCGCGCCAACCGCGAGCGATGGAGAATGGCCAGGGATGTGGAGTGGGGCGATGCCCTGTGAATAGTGCGTCTCCGTCCCGTCGCTCCAGCGGTGAAACAGATCAGGGCATCGTCGTGCCATTCCGGCCCCCTAGACATGGTTCAGAACAGCTTTACCGTGTGGCGGGGACGCGATGAGGCGAGGATGCGATAGCATCGCCTCGTCGCATCCTCGCCTCATCGCCAAACGGTAAAGCTGAAACCTAGCACCTGAAACCTTGTCTTAGGGATGGTTCAATCCAGCGTGACAGTTCAGCGATGAAACGATGACGCGGTGAGGCGTTCCGTATCGCCTCATCGCCTCATCGCCTCATCGCCTCATCGCCAAACGGTCAAGCTGAAACCTAGCACCTGAAACCTTGTCTTACTCCACAACATCGAGGATCGTGTTAATAATCATCAGCATGGTCTTGCTACTGGCGTGAATCGCCTCGGCGTACTCACGCTGGTTCGCGCTCAGGGGCGTGTCAAAGAATTGCTCGGCCATCCCGATCACGCGCTGCATCGGCTCACGGATCTCGTGGCGCGTGGTTGATAGAAACACCGCGAGATCCTGCCGCAGAGACTCGTGCAGGCGCAGATTGGTGAGGGCGTGACCGATGGTTGTGGAGAGCCGCTGGGCCAGGGCGCTGTCCTCGGGTGTGAAGACGTGCGATTCGGCAGAAGAGAGGCTGATCGTGCCGATCATGTCATCGTTGACAAGAACGGGCACGACCAGGAGTGAGACACGGTCGATCTGATTTTTCGTATGTTGGCTGACACCGGAGCCTGGGGTTATAGACACGTTAGAGAGGGCTACCGGCTGACGCCGCAGGAATAGATCCGAAAGGAACAGGTTGTCATGCATGGGGATCACCGCGCCGATCATAGCGGGGACATCGGCACTGCGGTACTCGGCCACAACGGTCTGCGCCGTGCGGTCGGCATTCAGCAGGGCGCAGAAGGTCTGAGGCACCCCAAAAACGTCGCCCAGATCGGCACAGATCGCATCCAGGGCTTCGTGGGTATCTTTGGCCGAGGTGATCACGCTCATGATATGGTTGAGCGCGGCGGTCTCGCGCACGGTGCGCTGGAGGTCACCGCGCAGGCGAGTGCGCTCCATCGCCTTACCAATGTGGTCGCTCAGGGTGAGCAGCGCGACGAGATCCTCCGTACCGAGGGCGTCGGGCTGAGAACTCTCGATATGGATGACCCCGGCCACATGTCCACCGATGCGCAGGGGCGCTGAGATAAGTGAGGCCACGCCAGGGCCGAGGTCGAGTCGCTCTGTCCAGGTGCGCGTGTCCGTAATCATCAGCGGCTCACCGGTGTGGGCCACGTGGCCGATGGGCATGCTATGGCTAAGCACACGTGCGGCAGGTGGGGTGTGACCAATGCCATGCCTGATCACGAGGGCTCCATCCTCACACATCATGTAGATGCTCACCGAGGGGTAGTCGAACATACCTGTGATAGCCTCAATGGCGACGCGCAGGATCATATCTACAGAGTTCTCGCGGCCAATCACACTGCGCACATGATCGAGGCGAGCCAGTGCATCGCTCTGGCGCTGAGACTCGTTCACCAGCGCCGCATAGCGCCGCTTGCTGGCGCTGAGCCGACGGGCCAGATCGACAGCGCGGGCGTGCCAGCGCGCATTGGTGCGTCGAGGTCTGCGCATTGTTGAAAATGTCATGGCAAAATACTCCCATCGCAGGGCGTGAATGTGGGGAGATCGCACAGTCAGGCATGTGGCGTTCTCGTTATCCTAAACGAGCGGAGTCAGCCTTTCAGTTTGGCAGCGCTCAGCCTCCGTAATGGCTCAGGCTGCGTCGGGTCTGGCGATGGAGAACCGCTATTTGTTGCTTCATTGTATCGTACCACAGCCGATTTCGTTCTACGCATCAGCCCAGCCCTAAAAACCAGGACGTGTGCAAAGTCGTGTGGTCGCCGGACAGCCCTCACCCCCCAGCCCCCTCTCCCCGTGAGGGAGAGGGGCAGGGGGTGAGGGGGCCGGAGCTGACTTTGCTCATGCCCTGCTAAAGCCACTGAATCGGGGCGCTCTTTCCAGCGCTGAAGCGACTGGTTTCCGCGCCTGAAGGTAAGCTATCAATGATCGCTGCGGATCCGGTGATCGAGGTACGCGGTCTGAGCAAATCGTTTGGCGGGGTTCACGCCCTGCGCACGGTGCAGTTTGCGGCGCGGGCTGGCGAAGTGATCGCGCTGCTTGGCGAGAACGGGGCGGGCAAAAGTACGCTGATTAAAATTATCACCGGATTCTACCAACCCGATGGTGGCGAGATCCTGCTTGATGGTCAGCCTGTCCGCTTTGCCAGCACCCGTGACGCGATGGATCAGGGCGTTGCGGCGATCTACCAGGAGCCCAGTCTCTTCCCTGACCTCGACATCGCCGAGAATATCTTCGTTGGCCGCCAGCCGCTGCGCGGTGTCCGAATTGACTGGAGCCGGATGTACGCGCAGGCCGAGGCGATACTCCGTCGGCTCGGCGTTACGCTTAGTCCGCGCACCAAAGCCCGCCATCTCAGTGTCGCCCAGATGCAGATGGTCGAGATCGCCCGCGCCATCTCGGTCAACGCCCGCGTCTTGATTATGGACGAGCCCACCTCCTCGCTCACCCAACGTGAGGTGGACGAACTTTTTAGCATTGTGCGCCAGCTAAAAGCATCCGGCGCGGCGATCATCTTCATCTCGCACCGTCTGGAGGAGTTGTTCGCCATCGCCGACCGGGTCACGGTGCTGCGCGACGGAGCCTATGTAGACACCCGCCCGCTGGGCGGCGTCA
>CAIRFY010000485.1 GCA_903877945.1 uncultured Oscillochloris sp.
ACCGCCTGGCAGGCGGCGCTACGGTCATGGTAAACTGTAAAGCTGTTCTGAACCTTGTCTAAGCGGGATCTGTCTTATAGCAATCCTCTTGGGGTTGTTGTGTAGAGTCAAGGCTTTAGCCGGATAAGGCCGCCTAAAGGCTCGACTCCTTTTCATAACCAGTTTAGGATTGCTATATGGTCGCTTTTCCTACAACCCAAGCGAGATGTATTTGACCTCAAGATACTCGTCAATACCCTGGGGGCCGCCCTCGCGGCCAAGGCCGCTCTGCTTGACGCCACCGAAGGGAGCCTGGGCGGTGGAAGGCATGCCGTCGTTGGCCCCAATGATACCGTACTCCAGGCCCTCGGCCACCCGAAAAACCCGGCCCACATCGCGGGTGTAAAAGTAGGCGGCCAGGCCGTAGTTGGTATCGTTCGCCATGCGCAGAACCTCCTCCTCGCTGTCGAAGGGAATGAGCGGGGCCACCGGGCCGAAGGTCTCCTCGCGGGCCACCAGCATAGCGGCGTCCACATCGGTAAGCACCGTGGGCGTCCAGAAGCGCCCACCGAGGGGCGAAGCATCGCCGCCGACCAGCACCTGCGCACCGCCCGAGGTCGCCTCGGTCACGTGGCGCTGCACCTTCTCCACGGCCGCCGCGTCGATCAGCGGGCCGACGCCCACCCCAGGTTCTAGGCCGTTGCCCACGCTGAGTCCGCGCACCTGGGCGGCGAAGTTTTGGGCGAAGCGTTCGTAGATCCCGCGCTGCACAAAGATGCGGTTGGCGCACACGCAGGTCTGCCCGGCGTTGCGGAACTTCGAGGCCATGGCCCCGGCGATGGCCGCATCCAAGTCGGCGTCATCGAAGACGAGGAAGGGCGCGTTGCCGCCGAGTTCAAGCGACAGGCGCTTGACGGTATCTGCCGAACTGTGGATGAGTACCTTACCCACCTCGGTGGAGCCGGTGAAGCTGACTTTGCGCACGCGCTGGTCGGCGAAGATCGCCTCCGAAAAGGGGACAGGGTTCTGGCATGTGAGGAAGTTGACCACGCCGGGGGGCGCACCCGCCTCGACAAAGAGCCTACCCAGTTCCAGGGCCGAGAGCGGAGTCTGCTCGGCGGGCTTGCAGATCGCGGTGCAGCCAGCGGCGAGGGCCGGGCCGAGCTTGCGGGTGAGCATGGCGGACGGGAAATTCCAGGGCGTGATCAGGGCCACCACGCCGACGGGCTGGCGCAGCACCAGCAGACGCTTATTGGACGAATTAGCCGGGATGGTCTGCCCGTAGATACGCTCGGCCTCGCCCGCGAACCAGGCGAGAAAGGAGGCGGCGTAGGCGATCTCGCCACGGGCCTCAGCCAGAGGCTTGCCCTGCTCCAGAGTCATAATCGTCGCCAGGCGCTCCTGGCGCTCCAGCATTAGGGCAGCGACGCGGCGCAGCAGGGCGGCGCGCCGGGGAGCCGGGGTAGCCGCCCAAGTCGGCAGGGCGGCGGCGGCCGCGTCAATGGCGGCGCGAGCATCATCGGCACCGCCGTCGGGTACCTCGGCCAGCAGGGTGCCGGTGGCTGGGTTATCGACTGGGAAGCTGGCCCCGCTGGCGGCGAGACACCATTGGCCGCCAATGAGTTGGAGGTAGGGCGCACCGCCGAGAGTTGCCGCAGCGACCGAGTCGCTGTCGATGGTTGATGTCATCGCTGGCTCCTTGGGGATTGTAGAGTATCGATTGCCGATTGTACCACCGAGATCGCGCTTTCTGTCGTTCACCCTCACCCCCTGCCCCTCTCCCGTTCAGGGAGAGGGGGCTGGGGGGGTGAGGGCTGAGCGGCGGCAGATCCCTTATTCGAAAAGTATTGCCCCCAAACCTTCACCATTCTACACGCATGATATAATCCGCCTATGGGCGTGATTTGGCTTAGCGGCGTTGTCATCGCCGGGGCGATTCTGTACTGGTTAGTGATCATCGGCGAGGGCGCGTACCTCGGGCCGTGGGCCGTCCGCATGATCTATCGGCTCGGCGCGCCCCACTATGACGCCGTGCGCGCCTCGGTTGTGGCCAATGACTCGGCCTTGCTCCTCCCGCTACTCCGTGCGGCTATTGCCAACATTGATCGCCCATACGTCCTCGATGTGGCTACCGGCACCGGACGTGTGCCCCTGCTCCTCGCGCAGATTGTCGGTTTCGACGGCCAGATTGTCGGCGTGGATCTGACCCCGCAGATGCTTGACCGGGCCAGGGCGAAGCAGGCGGTCGCGTGTCCGCAGGCTCCGATCCGCTGGCATCTCGGTGAGGCAGGCCACCTAGACTGGCTCGATGCCAGCTTTGATGTGGTATGCTGCGTGGAGTCACTGGAGTACTTCCCGCACCCGCAGCGCGCCCTCGCCGAGATGGCCCGCGTCCTGCGGCCCGGCGGTACGCTTGTGATCAGCAAGTGGCCCGACGGTTGGGCCTACGCGCTTCCCGGACGCGCTCTGACCTGCACGGCCCTGACTCGTCGCCTCACAGGGCTGGGTTTCGGCGAGGTGATGATCCGACCGTGGCAGCCTGGACATTATGAACTGGTGACGGCAAGGAAATGCTGAGTGCTGAGCGGCCTTGCATCGCTCGACCCTCAATCCTCAACACGCAATGGCAGATGCAACCGCAACCCCCACCGCTGTGCCGCTGCTCTTTGGGCGCTATCGTGTGCAGGAACAGCTTGGTGAGACGCGCTTGGCCAGCGTCTATGCGGCGAGCGACGAGCGCCTGCAGCGCCAGGTTCTCTTGCATCTGCTCCGCAAGGATCTGGCGAGCCAGGAGCGCTCGCGAACCCGCTTTATCAGCGAGATCGGCCAGAGCGCCCAGCGCTCGCATCCGGCACTGCTTGAGGTGTTTGATAGCGGTGAGGCCGCCGGGCGACCCTTTATGATCACCGAGTATGTGCGCGGGCGTCCCCTGCACAACCTGGGCGCGCTGTCGATCACGCAGGCTCTGCTCTCGATACGCCAGGTGGCCGGGGCCGTCGCGGTCTGTCAGTCCTCGGTCGGCGCTGATACCCCCGGCGGACTCTACCACCCGCCGATTAGTAGCAGCAATCTGCTCCTGGTGGATGCGGGCCGGGTGAAGCTCGTCGAGAGTTGGAGTCTGCCGTCCGGCGAGATTCTGGCCGATCTTGCCTCCTACCGCGCCCCCGAGCTAAGCGAGGGCCAGCCGCTCACTCCGGCGAGCGCCACCTATAGCCTGGGCCTGCTCCTGTACGAACTGCTCACCGGGGAGCGCCCGGTCAGCGGCGCTGATGCGCGATCTACCGCCTTGGCCCATCTGAGCGTCCGCATCCCCCCACTCGCGCAGCACCGACCGACCCTCTACCTGCCGATGGCCGAGCAGCTTGTGGCGAAGGCTACGGCCCGCTACCCCGAGCATCGTTACGCGAACGCCCAGGAGTTCGTGGCCGCCCTTGACGCGCTCTTGCACGACCTCGCGGCCAGCACGCAGCGCCTAGCGGTGCCGTTAGCCCCGCGTGCGGCGCAGCCCGTCCCTGCCCTGCAGCCCGTTGTGGTGGCCCCTCACCCCCAGCCGCGTTCCAGTGGTTTTGACAGCACTAGCCGCATCAGCCGTCAGGCACCGCCGAGCGCGGGCATCAACAACGTGCGGACACGCAGCAATCTCACCCGCAGCCTCGTGGGCTGGCTGGTGATGATCTGCCTGTTACTTATGGTGGCGATTGGCAGCTATATGGGCGTCAGCGCCCTAATAAACCAGTTCAGCGGCATCTCGATGCCGAGCCTGCCGAGCTTGCCGAGCTTGCCGAGCCTACCCACAGAGAGTGGCCCACTCTCCTGGCTGGGCGGGTTCTTCACGCGGGACAAGATCTATATCGTGAACCTTGCGGAGGGTCTCAACCTGCGCTCCCAGCCCGATGTGACCGACGACGCCAATATTCTGATTGTGGTACCCAATAGCACGCCGGTAACCAAACTCCAAGACCCGGAGGTGAAAGACAATATCGCCTGGCTGCGCGTGTCGGTTGAGGTCAGCGGGAAGCACTACGAAGGCTGGATGTCGCTCAAATATCTGCGCCAGGAGCAGTAGCGACAACAGAGGGAGGTCGGGGTGGCGAAAGAAGAAATGACGGGACGGGTAATCCACGGCAAGCGGGTGCGTCTGCGTCCCTGGCAGCGACGCGACACGCTGGCCCAGGAGTTGTGGCCACGCTACACCGAACCCTTCAGCACGCTATGGAATATCCCGCGTACGATCTCCTTTGATGATGAGGTTCGCTCGGGCTGGATCTCCCAGCGCTACGCATGGGCGATTGAGGACACCTACCAGCGCATGATCGGCAGGATCTCGTTACGCGAGATCGACGTGCATCACGGTAGCGCCCGCCTGGGCATCTCGTTATCCCAGCACCACGTGAGCCAGGGCCTTGGCACCGAGGCTCTGGCAGCCTTCCTCGACTACTACTTCGGCCCCTTGGGCTACTCCACCATGCTTCTGGATGTAGCCGCCTTCAACGTGCGGGCGGTGCGCTGCTACGAGCGTCTGCACTTCGAGTATGTTGAGAGCGAGTGGCGCGGTGCTGGACGCGACCCGAGCATTTATCTGCTCGATGATCCGCGCTACAAGGAGTACGCATCCTTCTTTCGTCGCGGACGCTTTGAGACGATGGTTGAGTTTTACGAAATGATGCTGACGCGGGAAGCGTGGGAGTCCCGCCCGTAGCCGTGCAAGGAGCGCGAAATGTCGCTGATCGCTGGGAACCTGGCCGTGGTGCAGCGCCTGATTGATGGGAAGCAGATGGCCTGGTGTGTTTTCGCGGGCGCGGCCGCACACCTGTACGGGACGCGCCGACCCATTCAAGATGTAGATCTGATCGTGCTGCCCGGACAACTCTCAACCGTGGTGCAGTTGCTTCAGAGCAGCGGCAAGTCGGTGCAGTTCGACGGACAGCGCATCATTTGGCGCGGGATCAAGATCTTCGATGATATGGTCGTGCGCCGCGACGGGACAACCTTCCCGCTCACGCTTGATGCGCCGATGCAGGCCCACCTCCGCAAGATGTCGCTGCTGGGCGCACCAGTCATGGTGATGTCCCCCGAGGATGTAGTGGCCCACAAGCTGCTACAGGATCGCAACTCGTCCCACGGCAAGTATGATTTGGCCGATGTGGAGGGGATTATCCGTCGTCAGAGCCTCGACATTGACTACCTACGCGAGCGGATCACGCTGATGCGGGCGGAGCGCCAGTTGACTGATCGCCTGCGTGCGCTTGGGGTGGCGATCTAAGGCCAATACCTTTCAAATAAGGAATCCGTTGCCGACCTTGCCCCCTCACGTCCTCGCGTCAGCAACCCGGCACAAAAAAAAGGATGCGGCACCTCTCACGAGGGCCGACATCCTTTAATTTGCGGCATGGTTAGCTACGAGCGGGTATGCGAAGGGGCGGCGGGCAGCAGCGCGAGGTGGCGCGCCCGCTTGATGGCAATTGAGAGCCGCCGCTGCATCTTCGCCGTCACGCCCGTGCGGCGCCGAGGCAGGATCTTGCCCTGGGCAGTCACATACTTCTGTAGCCGCTTAATATCCTTATAGTCGGGAAGAACCCCGAGCTTTGTGAACTCACACTCGCGGCGACGACCGCGTGGACGACCGCCGGGGCCACCGGGGCCACCGGGGCCACCGGGGCCGCCGAAGCCGCCGCCGAAGCCGCCGCCGAAGCCACCGTTGCTGCCACCGCCGCCGCCACCGCCGCCGCCAAACCGAGGCCGACTGTTCCGCTCCACAGTAACTCCTTTACCGGCGGGCGCATTGGCTCGCCAAAATGACACACATTGGCGGGTAG
>CAIRFY010000486.1 GCA_903877945.1 uncultured Oscillochloris sp.
CCTCGTGAACTGGCTGAGTTGGCGACCCAGATTGCGGTTTCTAGCCCCGAGACGGCCACGGCGCTGGGGGTGCCTCCTACCGAGACGATGGCCCTGGCCTACGCCAGCGCCACCAAGACCAACGTGGTCGGTACGCCCTGCGAGCGCAGCCAGCACCTCTGCGTGAGCCCGGTGTTTACCTGGGGCAGTCAGGCACTCTGGGTGATCGTGGATCTGACAGATCTGCGCCTAGTGGGTGCCGCAACCTGGACAGCACAAGGGCAGAGCGCCCAGCGTCGGGATGTGAGCGAGGCGACGCTTCAGGACGCGGCAATTGCGCCACTCTGCGATACGCCGCAGGCTATTGATCGCGCCGGGTGGCGGGCCAGCTATCTCCTCACCAGCTCAGACGGGCTGGAGTTGCGCGATGTCTCTTTCCAGGGACGCCCGCTGCTGGCCTCGGCTAAGATCGTGGACTGGCACGTGGGGTACACTGCGGGCAGCGACGGGCGGCGCGTCGGGTTCAGTGATGCGGTGGGCTGCCCAGTCTTCTCCTCGGCGGCGATCATCCCCTACAGCCTGCCCAACGTGACCGACGCATCCGGGGGCGGCTTCAGTCTGAAGATGACCTTCCGCTCACCAAACTGGCCGCAGCCCTGCAATTATCAGTACACCTTCACGGCGACGTTTGCCCCGGACGGCGCGCTGACTGTACGTGCGGGCAGCGAGGGCCGTGGCTGTGGGGTTGACGGGGTCTACCATCCGATCCTGCGGATCGCCCCGCCGCCCGCCGCTAGACTGAGTCTTGTTAGCGACGGGACGCCAACCCCGCTCACCAGCGAGGGCGCGGCGACCTGGACAGCGGGGACAGGGCGCGGGTTTGTTGTCGGCGATGTACACGTGACGCCGGACTGGGGCGACGCCGAACTGGCCTATGTCTACTGGAGCGCGGCGAACCCCGCCGAGGGCGAGGGCGATCTGCCGAGCATCGGTACCTGCTGCCGACTCGACATTCAACAGGGGCCGGATGCGTTTGTCACGCCGCCGGAGCCACTGACGAACCGGACGATCCTCTGGTACGTGCCGAAGATCACCAACGCCGAGCGGGCGCGCTGCTGGGCCGATATGGAACTGAAGGACGGCGTGCTGGTACCGCATGTATGGCCCTGCGGTAGCGGAGTGCGGATTGTGCCGGTTGTAGGTTCATAGCAAATGTATCACCGCTCAGCCCTCACCCCCTGCCCCTCTCCCTCACGGGGAGAGGGGAGATTCCGCAACAGGAAACTTCCGGCCCCCCCTCTCCCGCTCAGGGAGAGGGGGCTGGGGGGTGAGGGCTGAGCGGTGACAGATCCCTGACGTGAAACATATTGATTCTAAACAACCCGAGAAGAAGAGAGCCTATGGCTAACCCTCGTCCGCTGCACGTCAGGCTGCGACTCGACCACCTCTGGGCCATCTTTGCGCTCAGCGTGATTGGCGGATTCATCAGCCTGGCACCTACAGCGCCGAACGACTTCTGGTGGCACCTGAAGGCCGGTGAGATCATCGCCACCAGCGGCATCCCCACCACAAACCTCTTTGCCTGGACGCTCCCCACCGACCACCCGTACATCTACCAGAGCTGGCTGGGCGAGTGGCTCTTCTACGCCCTCTTCCGCATCGGCGGTCTACCGATGACGATCTTCGCCCGCAATATGCTCGGCGCGGCGGCCTTTGTCATGGTGGCATGGGAGGCGCGTCTGCGCAGCGGCTCGTGGCGGCTGGGCGCGCTGGCATCCGTGCTGGCCGCCGCGATGACGATCAACAACCTGAACGCACGCACGCAAAATTGGTCGTGGCTACCTTTTATGGCCACGCTGATGATCCTCGGCGGCTACGCGGCAGGCCGCCTGAGGCCGCGCTGGCTGATCGGCCTGCCCCTGATTATGGTCTTCTGGGTGAACGCACACGGAGCCTTTGTCCTCGGGCTGCTGCTGGCGGGGGCCTTTGTCGCCGGTGAGACGCTGCGGCGCCTGCTGCGCCAGCCGCGTGCCCTGGGCTGGCCGCAGTTGCGTTGGTTGTATCTGTCCACGCTCGGCATGGTCGCGGCGACGCTGGTGAACCCCTTGGGGCTCGGTATCTTCAGCTATGTGGCTAGTCTGTTGGGCGATGAGGCGAGCCAAGGGCTGATCAACGAGTGGCAGCCGCCTAACCCGCATAGCCTGGCGGGAGCCTTCTTCATCACCGGTGTCCTTGCGCTGATTGCCGCGTTCGCCCTCGCCCGCCGCCGCCCGACGATCAGTGATGTGCTGATGGTCTGTGGAATGGCTTGGCCGGCGTTTATGGGCGGGCGCTACGTGGTCTGGTTTGGCATGGTAGCCATGCCACTGGTGGCCCAGTCCCTCGCCGCGCCTCGGGTTGTCTTCAGCACCGAGAGTACGCCGCCGACCCAGCGCAGCGGCAGCGCGGCGAATCTGCTACCGGCGCTGCTGCTGGTCGCCATCGTGGTGGTACTCCAGCCCTGGATGAAGCCGCTGCTCCCCCTGCACGCGCCCTACCAGGCGATCTTCGCTGATGTGCCGGGGGCACCGCAGATGTTTAGTATCAACACCCCAGTGGCCGCTGTGGAAGAACTGCGGGTCAGGCCGTGTGCCGGGCCGATCTTCAACGAGATGGGCTACGGCTCGTACATGGCCTGGGCGCTCTATCCGGCAGCGCAGAGCTTCATTGACCCGCGAGTGGAGCTGTATCCGCTGAAGCTTTGGCAAGATTATGTGGCGATCAGTCAGGGCGAGGATTCGCTACTGCGCCTCGACCGCTACGGGGTGGCCTGCGTCCTCCTCGACCGAGGGCTTCAGAGCGGGCTAGCCACAGATCTGGACAACTCGCTATCCTGGGAGCGCAGCTTCCGCGCCGGGGCGAGCGAGATCTGGAGACGAAGGTAGAGCCGCCCCGGCGGGGCGGCTCTACGGAGCATGATGTGATCCTCCCAGCAAAACGCAGCACGGGCCTGACCCTCGACCACGTCTGGATCTTCGCGGCGCTGGCCTTCATCGCCCTGCGCGCCCTGCTGACGCCGATCCCGCCAAACGATTTTTGGTGGCACATGGCTACCGGGCGGCTGATTGTGGAGAGCGGGCAGATCCCGACGGTGGACAGCTTCTCGTACACGCGGGCGGGCGAGCCGTTCTACAACCAGAGTTGGCTGGGCCAACTGGTGATGTACGGGCTCTACCAGATCGGCGGCCTGGCCCTGGTGATTTTGGCCCAGGCTGCGCTGCTGGCGGGAACCTACGGCCTGCTGCTGCGGCTCTGCCTGCGCCGCACGGGCCAACTACGCCTGAGCGTGGCCTTCCTGCTCGTGGCGACGATGCCAGCCTCGTTCGATAACTGGATCGTGCGCCCGCAGACCTACGCGCTCCCGCTGTTTGTGGCTTACCTGTATGTGTTGGATGGGTGGCGATCTGGAGGACGTAGCCCCTCACCCCCTGCCCCTCTCCCTCACGGAGAGAGGGGCAGGGGGGTGAGGGTTGGTCGGCGGCGGCTCCTGTTACTGCCGATCCTGGGCGTGATCTGGGTGAACCTGCACGGGTCGTTTGTGCTAGGCGGGGCGCTGATCGGGCTGACGTTTGTGGGCGAGGGGCTGCGCCGCGTTGTGGCCGACCGGCGTGCCGCGCCGCCGCCGGATCGCCCGCCGCTACGCCAACTTTTCCTGGCTGGGGCGCTTACCGGCGCGGCCTGGCTGATCAACCCCGGCGGACTCCAGGTACTCGGCTACGTGCGCAATCTGCTGGGTAGCTCGGCAGTGACCCAACTGGTGACGGAGTGGGCACCGCAGACGGTGCGTGGGGTGAGCGGGACGATCTTCTTCGGCTTTGTGATCATCGGGGTGGTGCTGCTATCCTACGCGCCGCGCCGCCCCGACCCGGTGGGGATGCTGGTGGCCGGAGTCTTCTTCTGGCTGGCGCTAGGGGCGGTGCGCAACAACATCTGGTTTATCGCCGTGGCCACGCCGCTGCTCGTAGATCAACTGGCCAGTTGGTTCCCACGCGGCGAGAAACCAGACTTCCAGGGCGTACCGCCAGTCAACGCGGCCCTGATCGGCGTGATCGGCCTGCTGCTGCTACTGGCCCTGCCCTGGGTCAAGCCCACCCTTGGGCTACCGCCCGAGGTGGGCAATCTCCTCTCGCCCGATACGCCTGTTGCCGCCGTGGACTTCCTAAAGGCGGAGACGCGGCGACCAACGCGGATCTTCCACGAGATGAGCTACGGCAGCTACCTGATCTGGGCCGACCCGCGCCAGAAGGTCTGGGCCGACCCACGGATCGAGCTGTACCCGCTCGATCAGTGGCTCGACTACCAGCGGCTCTCGGGCGGCATACGGGCAGATGAATTGCTGGCGACGTACGACATTGACGGACTGCTGCTGAGCAACAAGAACCAGGAGTCCCTGGTGACGTACGCGCAGGCGCACCCGCAGATATGGGAGCAGCGCTACGCAGACGACGAGACGACGTATTTTGTGCGGCGGTAGAGACGCCCCGGCGAGGCGGCTCCTCTGATCCGGCTGGAAGCGCGGGCAACCCGAGCCGGTTACAATGATTCAGCTTGGGAAACTGCCTGCGCCCACGGCGGCGTCCCGCTATAGTAGAGAACATCGGGATCAATGTCGGCTCCGTTAGGCCACGTAAGCGTGCCACCATCAACCGCGACCGACTGAAAGAATGCACGATCCGTGCGTACCAGTTCGAAGATAGGGCCAGTGGCAATATACGGAGTGAGATCGATCTCGCGCTGTTCGCCGTTGGTAAACACCACCCGGACACACGGCGCGTCGAGTGGTTCAACGGATTGTACCCGGATGAACTGGGACATCGCGGCCTCCAATCCCTAGGTTAACGGCGCGATGGGAACAAGGGGCTGTGCTTGGCGCGCTAACTCCCAGTCGGCCACGAGTTCAGCCCGATGGATCTCTTCCCATTCCTGCACGAGCCGCAACGCCCGCCGAGACAACTGCCCCTCGTAGAGATCGCCTGAACCAATGAGGATCAGCGCCTCCTCGCCAGCATACTGCGCATGGAAATGGCGCGGCTGATGATCGTTGTAGTACATCCAGATCACAATGCCAAAAAAGGCGCTGATCTGTGGCATAAGAAACCCTTGTCTCGGGAACTAATCTCGCGAGTATAGCATAGCCCTGTCTGCCGGGGGGTGAAGCCCTCGGCTACAGCGACGTTATGTTCGTCCAGTGCCGCCGCCCTAGGGATGTTTCAAACTAGCGTGACGGTGTGCGACGTTCGTAGTAGCGGCTTCAGCCGCGTGCAGAGATGATCGGTGGGCTTCAGCCTACACAACGAACTGTCACGCGGGAATCGCCCGATCTGAAACATGCCCTAGCTATAGACAACTACGCCTGTATCTCGTATACTACGGGCCATACCCACCCGCAAAAAATCATCGCTAAAGAGCGATCCATCTCCGAGGCTCCTTCGGCTGGCGTTATCAGACGTTAGTTCGCTTATCTCATGCTGCCGCCGACTCGCTCTGGCGCATAGTATTGTTGCACCAAATCCACAATCCGCAATCCACAATCCACAATCCACAATCCACAATCCACAATCCACAATCCACAATCACACAAGGGGGGCGCTATGGACAACCCGCACCGGCCACCGTTTCTTCGTGCGCTCTGGGAGATGATCTTGGCGTATCGGCCTCGCCCCAGCGTCGGCGGGCTGCGCCGCCTGCGCATCCTGCTGCCCAGCCCCGGCAACGTCCTCTTCACCTTACTTGTTGTAGGTGGATTGTTCTGGGCCGGTAGCGTCGGTGCGGTGCCCCTGCTCCAGACGGCTGCCAGTTCAACGAACACGGTCGC
>CAIRFY010000487.1 GCA_903877945.1 uncultured Oscillochloris sp.
GGCGCGTGACGCCCTGGCCAGCGGGGATCGCACCGCCCTTGGCGGCATCCTCGACGACAACCAGCGCCTCCTTGCCCAGATCGGCGTCTCCTCGCCCGACCTTGAGCAGTTGATCGGCGCGGCCCGTGCGGCTGGTGCCTTGGGAGCCAAGCTCTCTGGCGCAGGCTGGGGCGGCGTGATGATCGCCCTGGCCCCGCCCAACGGCCACAGCCAGATCGCCGACGCCCTGCGCGCCGCCGGTGCCTCCCGCGTGCGCGTCGCCACCGTGCCTGCGAATGATCATATCGTCGGTTGAAACAGCCAGCTTTGCTGGCCGTTTCAACCAACGATATGTGTTTTTTAGGGCGACAGCCCCCCAAGCAGGATATAATGCCCGCATGGCAAAGATCATTGTTGCGATGAGCGGTGGGGTAGATAGCTCGCTCGCCGCCGCCCTGCTCCACGAGCAGGGCCACGAGGTGATCGGCGTGACCCTGCATCTCTGGGAGGGCGACGACGAGCGCCTGTCCGAGAGCCTCTGCTGCTCGCTGGAGATGACCGAGAGCGCCCGCCGGGTCTGCGCTCAACTCGGCGTGCCCTACTACGTCCTCAACTACCAGCGCGAGTTCCGGCGCGCTGTGATCGACCATTTCATCCACGCCTATGCCCAGGGCTATACGCCCAACCCCTGCATGGAGTGCAACCGCGAGATCAAGTTCCGCGCCCTGCTCACCCGCGCCACCCAGCTTGGTTATGCGTATGTCGCCACCGGGCACTATGCGCAGATACAGGACACCAAGCTCTACCGCGCCGCTGACCCGGAGAAGGATCAATCCTACCTCCTGTACATGCTCCAGCAGAAGGAGTTGGCCCGGCTGATCTTCCCGGTCGGCGGGTATCGCAAGGCCGAGGTGCGGGCCATGGCCGCCGCACGCGGGCTTGATAGCGCCGACCGCCCCGAGAGCCAGGACATCTGCTTTGTGCCGGGAGGCGACTACCGCAGCCTCCTGCGCGACGAACTGCCGGAAAGCCTGGTGCCCGGCCCCATCGTCGATCAGCAGGGCCACGAGGTCGGCAGGCATAACGGGCTGCCGCTCTACACCGTGGGCCAGCGCCGTGGGCTGGGCCTGCACGGCCCCGAGCCGCTGTTCGTGACCGCCCTGGACACGGCGCGTAACGCCCTGGTGGTCGGCCCGGCCACAGCGGTGATCCGCGATAGCTTTGTGGTTGAGCGGGCCAGTTTCGTGGCGGAGGACTGGCCGAGTGCGCCCTTCAGGTGCCACGTGCAGGTGCGCGCCCACGGTCGGGTCGTCCCCGCCGAGGTGACGCCCACCAACGATGGGCGGCTTACCGTGCGACTAGGCGAGTCCCTGCGGGCGATCAGCCCTGGCCAGACCGCCGTGTTCTACGCTGAGGACCGCGTGATCGGCGGTGGCATGATCGCACGGCCAGGTGTGACCCATGAATAATTTCGCCCCGGCGACCCTCTTGCTCCTGCTGATTGCCACCGCCTGCGCCGCCCTGGCCCACGTGCTGTTGGGCCGACGCTGGCGTCAACTGCCGATTTTCTGGCTGGCTGCCGTCGTCGGCTGTCTCCTCGCCTACGGCCTCAATATCCATTTTCCCCTCGATCTGCCCTCTCCCGCCGGTGTGCCTGTCCTCGAATCCGTGCTGATGGCCTGGGGCCTGCTTATTTTTGTCTCGCGTCTACGAGTGTGATATAATCGGCCCGATTGTACGGCCCTAAACCGCCCCCCAAGGTGCCAGATATTGTTTTCGGCGGGTGCCGCTGCGCCGCCGCATGCAGAGGAGCGAATCAGTGTTTAAGTGGGTTGGGATTGGTGTTGGGACGCTCACTGTTCTACTGATCGCCTTTGTCGTGGGTTCGGCGTTCGCCCCAGCGGAGTTTCGTGCGGGCACACGCGATATCTTTCTCGTCGTCGTATCGGTGTTCCAGTTGATCAGCGCGATTCTCATGATCGCCATTTTGATCGCCATTCTCTACGTGGTAAACCAGCTTAATAAGATCGCAAAGACCAACGTGATCCCCAAGGTGGACGATGCGATGATTAAGCTCAACGAGGTACTCGACAGCACCCGCAGCCTTGCGAACAATGTCCGTGATAGCGCCAGCACGGCCACGCAGACCACCACGTTTGTGGCCGAGCGCGTGGTGTCGCCGATCATCCGTATCTCTAGCCTCGTTACCGGGGTGCGCGCAGCCGCCACCACCCTCGCCCGCCGCACTGTGCCCGAGCAGGCTGGTAGCGACCAGAATAGCTAGGCTGTCGCCGCGAATCGCTGCGTGGTAGACACGATCCACGATCTTGGCCTATTCCGAGCATGTTAACTATTGTCGTAATAACCCCGAACGTGGTATGATAGCAGCGTACGTCGGCTGTCGCCATCGGCACTGCATGCCAGCGGCAGCCTCTCTGCTTCATAACGTAGGCTCCATGGACGAACAGCGATTTGCATACGGCGGTCAGGCCGTTCTTGAAGGGGTCATGATGCGCGGCCGGCGCCAAGCGACGGTCGCCGTTCATCGTCCCAATGGCGAACTGGCGCTGAAGCATATCCTGGTAGCGGCAGCGACACGACCGGCGTGGATGCGGCTTCCGATCATCCGTGGGCTGGTGGGGCTTCGCGAGGCGTTCGCCATCGGTAAGCAGGCTCTTGATTTCTCGGCGAGCGTAGCGATTGACAGCGATGAGGGCGAGCTATCGCCCTTGGTGCAGGGCGCGATAGTTGTGGTTGCCCTGGTGGTCGGCATCGGCGTCTTTGTTGTACTCCCATCGCTCATCGCCAATATAGCCAGTCAGATGGGAGCGCCGGTATTGCTCCGCGAGGCCATTGAGGGCGGGCTGAACCTCTCCCTGGTGGTCGGCTATATCTACGCCATTAGCCGTCTGCGCGACATCCAGCGCGTCTTCGGTTACCACGGTGCCGAGCACAAGGCGATCAATGCCTATGAGGCCGGTGCCCCGCTCACGGTCGAGTCGGTTCGTGGCTTCACCCGCATCCACCCGCGCTGCGGTACGAGTTTCCTGGTGATCACGGCGCTGATCGGCTTTGTGATCTTTCTCCTGGTCAGCGGCCTGCCCCTCTGGCAGCGGATCGGTGCCCGCATCGTGCTGATCCCGCTAGTGGCCGCTGTCGCGCTAGAATTCCTGCGGTTCGCCTCGGCGAACTACTATCGGCCCTGGGTGCGTCGCCTCTTGGCACCAACCCTGGCCACGCAGTACCTGACCACCCGCGAGCCCGACGATGCCATGATCGCCGCCGCTATCGCCGCCCTTGTGCCGGTGCTCGCGGCGGATGGTGTGGTCGCACCGGCGGTAGCAGTTTCCGAACACGAGTTGGCCTTGTCGACGTAGGATACGCGGAGGGATCGCAATGGCCCTGGTTGGCAATATCCGAGACTTCGGCCTCTCCGATTTTCTCTATCTGGTCGACCGTGGCTATAAGACCGGGGGCCTCTACCTGACCCATGAGCAGGAGACGGCGCTGCTCTTCTTTGAGAAGGGCAAGCTGGTTTTAGCCTCGCGCAGGCCGGAGGATCAGGAGGCCGAGCTGCTCGTGCGTCTGGGCCTGATGAATCAGGCTCAGCTCGACACCGCTCGACAGGCTCTGTCTATCACGAGTAATGGGGCCACGATCACGCAGGTCATTATCGACCAGCAAATTGTTGAGCGCGATAAGCTCCAGAACGGGCTGATGGCCCACACCGAAGAGTCAGTCTATGGGCTGTTCGGATGGCCCGAGGGCGAGTTCCGCTTCGAGCAGAACCAGCGGGCTCCCGCTGAGTCGCCCACGATGCCGACCCCGGTCTCGGTTGAGAACCTCATCATGGAGGGCGTGCGGCGGATCGATGAGTGGGGACGGATCAAGGATCGCATCGCCTCAACCGATATGATCGTGAAGTTCGTCGATCAGCCGGGCGAGAAGGCCAAGGGTGTGAAGCTCGCACCCGAAGAGTGGCGCATCTTCGCACGGATCAATGGGAAGGATAGCCTCGCCGAGATCGCCCAGAAGACGGGGCTCGGCGACTTTGATGTCTGTCGTATTGTGTACGGTTTTCTGACGGCAGGCTTGGTGGATGTGATGAAGAAGCCGCGCCCGGTGGCGGGGACACGCGGGGCGCAGGTGGCGGAGCCGCCAAGGGTAAAGAAGAGCCTGGTGAACCGCATCATCAATCGTATCCGTGGGATGTAGCCGATGTTGCTCAGCCAGGGTACAGCACCGTAGCGGACGTAGCGGAGGGTTGGTGTGCAGACGGTAAAAATGGTCATCAGTGGGGCGGTGAACGCGGGCAAGACCGAGTTCATTAAGGCTATCAGCGAAATCGAAGTTGTCTCAACCGAGCGACGTGCGACCGATGATACCAAGATGATCAAAAAAGAGACGACGGTGGCGATGGACTTCGGTCGTATTGCTATCGCCGATGATCTGGTGCTACACCTGTTTGGCACCCCCGGCCAGAAGCGGTTTGACTTTATGTGGGAGATTCTTTCGGAGGGTATGCTCGGCCTGGTTATCCTGGTCGATAGTACTCGCCCGGAGACGTTCCGCGAGACAAACCGGATTATCGATTTCTTTGTCTCTTATCGCGATACGGCCTATGTGATCGCGGCCAATAAGCAGGACAGGCCCAATGCCTGGTCACCCGACGAGCTACGTCTGGCCCTACGCCAGCCGCCGCATATCAAGGTGCTGCCGTGCGTGGCCTCGGATCGCGAGAGTGTGAAGAATATCCTCCTTGAACTGCTCTATGTGATCCAGGAGAAGAGCGAGGACTAGCCGTTGTCGTCATCTGACGAACAAAGGGAGGGTCGCGAGAGGGGAAAACCCTCTCGCGACCCTCCCTCTGTTTGTTTAGACAAGGTTCGCAGGTACTTTACCGTTTATCGCCGGTCAGCCCTCACCCCCCAGCCCCCTCTCCCTGAGCGGGAGAGGGGGAGTCGGACGCATCCCTGCCTGGTGCGGAATCTCCCCTCTCCCC
>CAIRFY010000488.1 GCA_903877945.1 uncultured Oscillochloris sp.
GACTTCCCGTCTATGAATGAGTTTGTCGAACGGGCGGACCAAATCATGTACCAGTCCAAACAGGCAAAAAAAGCGACGCGATAATTGAGCCAGACGAGAAGCAAAGCGAAGTTTGTCGCTGTGTGGGATGCACCGCTGCGAGTTATTCTGCCTAGACATGGTTCGTAG
This sequence comes from uncultured Oscillochloris sp., assembly GCA_903877945.1. Taxonomy (GTDB): domain Bacteria; phylum Chloroflexota; class Chloroflexia; order Chloroflexales; family Chloroflexaceae; genus Oscillochloris. The sequence continues at coordinate 169 of CAIRFY010000488.1, forward strand.
ATACTTTACAGTTCTCCCCCCTAGCCCCCCCGCAAGCGGGGGGGAATAATGCGTTGTTTCCCCCCGCTTGCGGGGGGCTAGGGGGGTAGGGCGTGTCAAGAGTGTAAAGTAAAATTGGTCGCTCTGAAACCTTGTCCTACACAGAAAGTGCGGGAGAGCCCGAACCCAACCACCGGCCACCGAATCCTGGACACGGAGACCATCACCACATCTCGGCGGGCCGCTGGAAGCTGCGCCCGATCAGGCTGAGCAAGACACCCACCAGACCAGCGACCAGGAGGACGGCTCCGGTAAGGCGCTGGTAACTATCGAGGTTGCCACGCATGGATCGCGCTTTCTCCATACGCTGCGTATCGCCCAGGGCGGCGAACTCCTGAGCCGCTACGTCAACCGCACTGCGGGCCTGGGTGAAGCGTAGGTTGTTGGCGAGATCGTTGGCGCGGGCGAGTTGCTCGCTGGCCGTGATCCCACGCTGCACCCGCTGCGCATACGCATCCAGCGCCGCATTTTGGCGTGTGTCACCGATCTCTACGAAGGCTAGGCGGGCCTGGCTGATCAACTGCTGGGCGCGTGGATAATCGCCGCGCTCCAGGGCGCTGCGGGCATCCTCGGCGATCTGGGTGGCGCGCACACCCATCTCGGCCTGCGCCTTGAGTTCTTTCGCCTGGGTCGCTACCTCGCCCGGCTGGGTATCGGCGTGCGCGGCGACCCAGGCAATGGCCTGATCCAGCTCGGAGACGGCAGCGGGGTAGTTCCCCTGTTCCAGCAGCCCACGGGCATACGAGAGATCGTACTGACCGAGGACATTGCCTTTGTAGCCGCCAGCCAGGTAGCTCGGCAGCCACTGCTGCCACGCCGTCTCCAGATCGGTGACGGAGACACCGTAGGTGCGCTCAAGGGCCGAGCGGTAGCCTGAACTGCGCGCACTGATGGTCAGGAACTCCCGCAGCTTAGCGAATCCGCTCCGGTCAATCAGGAACGCCACCACCGAGAGACTCTGCGGGTAGCTCACCTCCGGCGTACCGTAGATCGTGTCGCGGTCATCGAACGCGCTCCAGGGCATCAACCGGCCCTGATCAGCGGCGAGACGCAGGGCGGCGATCTTCGAGTCAGACTCGGGGGCTGAGTGTTCTAAATATTGCGCCACGCCCTCCTGAAACCCCGTGTTCAGGCGGTTCTCGCTCATGTCGGCGGCGATAATATGCGTGAGTTCGTGACGCACGTTGTTGAGGATCTCCTCCTCGCTCTGCTGTCGGGTGCGCTCCACAATCACCACGAGTTCGCGGCGGCGGAAGTCGGCGTGGGCCACAATACCGGGTATAGCGCGGGCAGCCGGGTTGACCTGGTAGTAGTCCTGGCTGGTGGGGAAGAGGCGCAGGCTGAGCGGCGGCGGCGGACGATAGCTGAAGCTGGTGGCCACCTCATCGTAGATCGTATCGACGAAACCGGCGTAGCGCCCGGCCTCAGCCTCTTCGCCCACAGTATACAGAATCGTGAAGGTCGTCGTATCGCGTTCGCGCCACTCACCGGCCTGGGCGCTGGCGTTCCCCGGCGCAAGAAATGCGACTGCTAGAGCGATGAATAGAACCACACATATTGATCTGCGCATAGCGTGATGACTCCCACCGCTGTAACTTGAGATCGTCGCACCACAGCGCAGCGCGCTGCCCTGACGCTACCGTGCGTCAAACACCTCGGCCACGCCCACACTAAAACCGTCGAGGAGCTTCGAGACCGCCTGTTCACCGCGACCAAAGACCCCGTGTGCGACGACGATCCAGTATTCAGGGATACCCGCCTCGGCGTAATCACGCGGCTTCTCTCACGAGTGATCCTCGCGCTCGTGGAGCATATCCTCGGGGTGCTGACGGATCTCCAGGCTGCGTACCTCGATCTCGCGGCGTAGCTCGCGCCGAAGTTGGGCTGCGGCCCAGCGCCGGTGCTGCTCGGACGTTTGCACCGCTAAGGTTTCTACCCGTCGCGGTTGCCCTTGCTCGTCCATAGCAACCATAGTGAAATAGCATGTGATCACATGGCGCTCGATCCGGCTAACAATTTCTTCCGCCGTTACGCGAATTCCTACCTCCATCGAACTAACACCGGTATAATTCACCGATGCCTGAAAGGTGACGAGTTCACCGACATGGATGCGCTCGCGGAAAATCACCTGGTCAACCGATGCGGTGACGACATAGCCGCACGAGTAGCGCGAGGCGCAGGCGTAGGCCACCTGGTCGAGCAGTTTCAGCACGTGACCGCCATGCACATTGCCGGAAAAGTTGGCGGTGTCGGGAGTCATCAGCACAGTCATCTCAAGACGACGATGTTCCATTAAAGTACCCCTTCGTTTCTCAGAAGACACTCCCGCATTATAGTGGTGTTTAGATAAGGTTTCAGGTGCCAGGTTTCAGCTTTACAGTGTGGTGATGAGGCGAGGATGCGACGAGGCGATGCTGTCGCATCCTCGCCTCATCGCGTCCCCGCCAAACTGTAAAGCTGTTCTGAACCATGTCTTAGGCATGGTTCAAAATAAGCATATTCAGCTTGAC
>CAIRFY010000489.1 GCA_903877945.1 uncultured Oscillochloris sp.
ACGCCCGCCTTGCGGGCTGTCCGAGCCCGCGCACGCGGGCGTCGTACCCGTAGCCGGGGGCTTCAGCCCCACGGCGGCGGCGACATTCGCAGAGATGTGGGTAAAGATATGCGTTCAGGGAGAGGGGGCTGGGGGTGAGGGCTGACCGGCGGCAGATCCCTTATTCGAAAAGTATTGGTACTAGGATCGCCCGATCACCAGTGGCAGGTAGATGCGCAGGCCCGGTTCGGTGGCGGGCTGGGTGGGCGAGGTGCTACCGCTCGCATCGCGCAGGCGCACGTAGAGTCTGTGCGGGTTGATGGCGGCCCATGCCCAGTAGAACTGCCCCTGGAGCGGCTGCCAGGACGACTCGGTGAAGTCGGGGCGCTGGCTGACCTGCATCATCAGCGGGTCAATGCTCCGGTTGCTGGTGCTGATCGTCACCGTGGCACCGAGGGGGCCAGTCGGCTCCAGGGCTACGGTCACGCTCGGCGGCAGGTCAAGGAGTACGGTGCGGGTGACGAGGCTGCTATTACCGGCCCGGTCGACGTAGCGTGCCTCAACGGTGTGTGTTCCTGCGACGGGCGGGATCTTCCAGCGGTAGGCGTCGTAGTAGGGCTGCGGGTCGGCCATAGTGCCGTCTACGCCCAGTTGTACGGCGACGATGCCACCCTCGCGGTCAATGGCGTTGGTGTCCAGGCGTACCTGCGGGCTACTGATAATGACAGGGTCGGTGTCGGCTGATGTGTTGGCGGTTAGCTCGGCCACCTCGCCCGCCGAGCGCATATGCCGCTCGATCATCAGGTCGTCGATGCTCACGCCGGCTGGCGCACCGCCGTAGGTAAAGCGACCGAGCTGGATCACCGGGCCGACACTGGCGGGCAGCCTGAGCCCGCTGGCCTGGGCGACCTGTGCGCCGTCGATATACAGAGCCTTGCTGCCCGTCGCCGCATCCCAGGTGATCGCGAAGTGGTGCCACCCCGGCGGCAGCGTGTCCGGCGTGGATAACTCGTTGGCGCTGGCCGCATCCGCGCCGACGGTCCAGAACGTCCAACGCGGGCTGCTGTCGGGGCCGAGCAGGTCGCGGCGCAGGGCCAGGGTGCCGCTATAGACCGGGGCGTCGTCGGGGCTGGCACTGGCGGCGATCAGGTAGTGGCGGCGGATGGCATTGGGCGGATAGCGCTCAGGCAGCTTGGCCCACAGGCTGATCGTACCGGCGGCGGGGCGTAGGTTGTCGGCGCTGGGGTAGGCCAGACCAGCCTCGCTCATGGCGAGAGCCTGGCCGCGCCGCCCCTGGGTGTAGCGCAGCGCCCCGGCGATCTCGGGGAACCCGGCGCCAACGGTCTGCACCGGATGGCCGTCGAACCCGGCCTGGAAGAGCAGGTCGTCTGGCGGGTTCACCGCCAGAGTGCCCACAGGCGGCGTGTCGTCAACGGGCGTGGCGGTGCGTTCCCCGACGGACACACCGGGCGGCGTGAAATCGTAACTGCCGCGCAGCGTGCTGCTCCAGAGCCAGGTACTCGCCAGGCAGCCCGCGTAGACCGCGCAAGGGTCGGGGCCGGGGCCGTACCAGCCGTAGGGATCAACCTGCTTGCCGTAGCGGCGCACCTCAAAGTGCACGTGCGGTGTCCCGCTCACAAAGCCGCTGGAGCCGCTGAAGCCGATCAGATCGCCAGCCCGCACCGGCACGCCCTCGCTGCTGTCGATCTTGCCTTTGAAGTAGGGCGCGAAGGAACTCAGGTGCCAGTAGACCGTCTCGTAGCCGCTGGGATGAACGATCACTACGCCGTTGCCACGGTGGGTGCGCGGGTAGGCCACCCCGGCGGCGGCAGCCAAGATAGGCGTGCCGACGGGCTGGTCGGGGAAGTAGTAGTCGTGGCCGTCGTGGCTGTTGTACTGCACGTTACCCTGGTTCATGTAGGTGACGACAAAGGTATTCCCGTCGTCGCCGGTGTCCACCGTGGGGTAGACGTGGTCGAAGTAGGCCAGGTGGATGGCGCGGTCGCCGGCGGGCCAGGGCAGATCGAGGACGATACCCGCGTCGGTGTTAGACTCGGGTTCGGCGGGTTGCTGCGCGCCGCCGATGCCGATCTGCACCAACTGGTTGTTGAAGTAGCGCTGGAAGGCCACGCCGAAGGCGTCAACGGCAGTGCGCCACTGGGCGGCGTTGCGGCCCTGGGCCAGGAAGCGCTGCACGGCCACGCCTTCGGGAGCCTGGTTGAGGGTGAGGGTGAAGGTCAGACCATCGGTGAAGCGCACGGTGGGCGGGCGACTGTAAGGGCCAAGCCCGGCTCGCAGCTCGCGACTAGCCCACTCGATCTGGGCGGCGAAACCGTCGGGGCCGCTGGCTCCGAAAGGCTGGCGCAGCGCCGCGTCAGGCGGCGCGGGGTCGCTCAGCAGACCGGCGGTAGCCTCCAGCAGAGCTAGGTGCAGGCGCGGGCTAAGCCCGTAGTAGAGGCTGCTGCTCTCGATGATCGTGGCCGCGCTGCGCCCGCCTTCGCGGTAGCCCTTGAGCGGGCCGGGCTGCTGGCTGAGAAATTCCTGCACACCGAGCGACCCATCCGCAGCGCGGGCGGGGATGGGGAGCAGTGCGGCCAGCAGGGCTATCAGCAGGAACAGACGCTTCAAGGTTTCAGGTTTCAGGTTTCAGGTTTCAGATGAATGCAGATCCTAGCATGGATGGGAGTCTCTCGTCAACGTCACTTGCCCTACGCCCAGGGCATGAGCAAAGTCAGATCCGGCCCCCTCACCCCCTGCCCCTCTCCCTCACGGGGAGAGGGGGCTGGGGGGTGAGGGCTGCCCGACGATCACACGACTTTGCACACGCCCTGTACGGTGATACGTATGGCTTGAGGGTCGCTGGCGGTATAATGGGGTTTGAAGCGGCACGCAAAGTGCGCTGCTTTAGACCCAATACTTTTCAAATAAGGAGTCTGCCACCGCTCAGCCCTCACCCCCCCCGCCCCTTCTCCCTGAACGGGAGAGGGAGGGTATTCCTCGTCAGGAAGCGATATACTCCCCTCTCCCCTTGAGGGAGAGGGGCAGGGGGTGAGGGTGCGAGATTGCCTTATTCGAAAAGTATTGGCTTCAAACCTACGCCATCGTATAGGGACACTACATGACTATCCCCATCATTGCCGATATTGCGACGGCGCGAGCCGGGCTGCTGCGCCGTGCGCCGCTGGACGAGGATCATGAGACGACATCTGTGGTGACTGCGATTATCGCTGAGGTGCGATCTGGCGGCGATGATGCCCTGCGCACCCTCACTGCCCGCCTAGACAGGGTGAAACTAGCGCAGATCGAAATCCCGCGTGCGCGCTGGGCCGCCGCCGCCGCCGCGATCCCGGCTGACCTGCGGGCAGCCCTGGAGTTGGCCGTCGCCGAGATCCGCGCCTTCCACCAGCGCCAGGCCCGCAACTCGTGGGTGGATTTCGGCGTCGAAGGGGCACGCGGCCAGTTGGTGCTGCCACTAGAACGGGTGGGCATCTATGTCCCCGGCGGCGCAGCCCCCTTGCCCTCATCGCTCATTCACGCCGCCGTACCGGCCCAAGTGGCGGGCGTTGGCGAGATTATTGTCTGCTCGCCGCCCCAGTTCGCCAGCGGCGAACCAGCGGACGTGGTGCTGGCCGCTGCCCATATTGTCGGCGTGAGCCGCCTCTTCGCCATCGGCGGTGCCCAGGCTATCGCAGCCATGGCCTACGGCACCCAGAGCGTGCCCAGGGTTGATAAGATCGCCGGGCCGGGCAACCGCTTTGTCATCCAGGCCAAGCGACTGGTCTTTGGCGCGGTGGACATTGAGAGCCTGCCGGGGCCAACCGAGACTCTGGTGATCGCCGATGCGGCCGCTAACCCGCGCCTGGTTGCCGCCGACCTGCTGGCTCAGGCGGAGCATGTCGAGGCCAGCGCCATCCTGATCACAACATCGGCAGACCTGGCCAGCGCGGTGCAGGCCGAGGTTGGCCGCCAACTGGAGGCGCTGCCCGAGGCTAACGCCCGCGCCGCCGCCGATGCGGTCAGCCGCCGGGGCGGGATTATCCTCGTGCCGGATTTGGCGACGGCACTTGATCTGGCGAATGAGTATGGCCCCGAACACCTCTGTCTGCTGCTGGCCGACCCCTGGGCCTACGTGGGCAAGGTGCGCAATGCCGGTGGGATCTTCCTCGGCGAAGAGTCGTTTGAGGTACTGGGCGACTATGTGGCCGGGCCGTCGCATATTATGCCCACCGAGGGCACGGCCCGCTTCGCCTCGCCCGTGAACGTAGACGATTTCCGCAAGATAATCTCGCTGGTGGGGCTGAACCGGGCTGGGCTTGAGCGGATCGGCCCATCTGCTCAGCGCCTCGCCGAGGCCGAAGGGCTCTTCGCCCACGCCGCCGCCGTGCGGGCCAGGTTTGAGGAATAATCGGGTTGCTGTCGGCTGGCATTCCCAGGTTGACCCAGCGGTTATTCGTGTTCACAATTCTATCCAGAAAGACACTCCTATGTCTGGCTTTATCAGCAGCTTTATCGATATTCTGTTCAATGTTCTGTTCTATGCGATCCTCGCCCGGGTGCTAATTTCGTGGATCGACCCGATGGGGAATATGAAGGTGACGCAGATCCTCAGCGACATCACCGAGCCGATTGTCGCCCCCCTGCGCCGCGTGCTGCCCCCGCTTGGGATGCTCGATCTCTCGCCGATGGTGGCGATGATACTCGTCCAGGTGCTGCATAGCCTGATACTCAACGCGATCCACTGATATGGCACGCACGGACTCTGCGGGCGACCGCTTCCTGCTCCTGGTTGTCTTCCTTGTCGGCATCGGCACCCTCGGAATTGAGATGGTGATGCCCCGGCTGCTGGCCCCCTTCTTCGGCACCTCGCAGCCGATCTGGGCGGTCGTGATCGGTATGACCCTGGCCTACCTGGCGATTGGCTACCGGGTGGGCGGGAGCATGGCCGACCGCCGCCCCGACGAGCGGGTACTCTACCGGATGATCGCCTGGTCGGGCCTGCTCTGTGCGATCATCCCGCTGCTGGCGAGGCCACTGCTGAGCCTGGCCCAGTACTCGCTACGCACTATCGTTGCCGGCGGGTTCATCGGCTCGCTGGTGGTGGTCGTGCTGCTCTTCGCCGCCCCGGTGATCCTGATGGCCACCGTCGGCCCCTTTGCGGTGCGCCTCCAGTTGCGCCGCGTCGAGGAAGGCGTGGCCGCCGCCGGGCGCACCGCCGGTATGATCTCGTCCGTCTCCACCCTCGGCTCGATCCTCGGTACCTTCCTCACCGTCCTTATTTTCATCCCGACCATCGGCACAACCGGCACGATCTTTCTCTTCGCCGCCTTCCTGGTGATCCTCGGCTTGATTGGCCTGCGCGATTGGCGCTACCTGCTGATGCTCCTCGCTGTGGCGATCCTCGCCGTGGCTCACTACGCCTTCGATGCTACGATCAGGAGCGCCGACTGCTACAATTGTACCCTGGTAACTGAAGCCGAGTCTGATTACAACTACATCCAGGTAGCTAAACAGGATGTTATTTACAACGACGGGACGCTAGATCCGCGCCATATTCTCGTACTCAACGAGGGCCAAGCCACGCACTCGGTCTATCGCCTGAAGTACCGGCAGACCGGTAACCCGCTCGATCTGCTTACTGATGGTGGCCCCTGGGACTACTTCAGCGTTGCGCCGTATGTTTACGCCAACCGTGACCCGCAGAGTGTGAAGAGCATCGCCCTGCTCGGGTCGGCGGCGGGCAGCGTGCCTAAGCAGTTTTTGGCGATCTACGGCCCGCAGACGACGATTGACGCGGTGGAGATTGACCAGAAGATCGTCGATCTCGGTCGCCAGTACTTTGACCTAGAGGATCAGAACCCGCGCTTCCCGAACTATCACACCCACGTGCAGGATGCGCGTTCGTGGATCGCTACCGCCGAGAGCCGCTACGATGTGATCGGAATGGACGCCTACCATCAGCCCTACATCCCTTTTCATCTGACGACAGTTGAGTTTTTTCAGCAGGTGAAAACCCACCTGAACCCGCAGGGTGTCGCCGTGGTGAACGCCGGTCGCCCTGCCAGTGGCGACGACCGACTGGTGAACGCCCTGGCATCCACCATGCTCGCGGTCTTCCCGCAGGTCTATGTGATCGACACACGCTTCTCAAATGCCATCCTGATCGGTGTGAACGAGCCTGCGGGCGATGGCGTACAGAATTTTATCGACAACGCCGGGCGCATACAGATCCAGGCTCTTCAGTTGGTGATGTACTGGTCGCTGAACGAGGGCCGCTTCGGGCCAGTGCGCCCGTTCAGCGCCGCGCAGGCCCGCTACGCCCCCTTCACCGACGACCGCGCTCCTGTCGAGCAGTTGATAGATGGCCTGATCTTCAACGAGGTAACAAAGCCGTAGCCACATACACATGTAAGAACGCATAAACAGACCGGCGTTTGAGGTTGGCCACAAGGCCAGTTCACCCAAACGCCGGTCTGTTTATTCACTCGTGATCGCCGTCTCTCAATTCTCCAGCGCAGCTACTCTGTAGCATCCTCAGGTGCGGCCTCCGCACGCTTGCGGCGGCGGGCGGCGGGGCGACGGGCGGCGGGAGCCTCATCCTGGGACTCCTCCTCCTCCTGGGCCGTCTCCGGCAACTCATCTATGATCTCATCGACGGCTTTGGGCGCGGACAGCGCCTCTGGCTCGTCCTGATTCTGGGCCAGATTTTTCAAAGAGGTAAACAGCCCGATTGGTAGCAGCACCCCGGTTGGGTAGCCCTTCTGCGTCACGATGACTGGCTGGTTGGTCGAGTTGGCGCGCTTAATCAGTGCCGCCAGAGACGACGCCGCCTTGGAGATCGGTACTACGCCTCGCTGAAGATCCACGTTCAGGTTGAGGTTTGATCGATTTGGCATATAACACCATCCTCATTACTTATCGCGCGGCACCGTGCGGCGCGATCCATCTGCGGCGCGGCAAGCGTTTCGGGTGCGCCGCGTTCGCTTCATTGCTTGTGTGTAGCATAACACAAAATTTGTGTAAGCGATAGATGCAAATGATAGTTTCCTCAGATCGCATAACGTTATAACGCAATACCGCAGAAGTAACGCTGTGCGGCGTTCTGTCATTCTGAGCGAAGCGAAGAATCCCGACCGAGATTCTTCGCTTCGCTCAGAATGACAGCGTTACTTATGCTCTATTGCGTTATATCATCTCCGCGATCCGCTCGGCGACCGTCCGCAGCAACCCAGCGTCGCCCTCGTCCATGCCGATCTCAGCGACCGCCCGGCCTGCAGCCGTGATCAGTGGTGAGGCCGTACGGGGAGTAGGGAGTGGGGAGTGGGGAGTGGGGATCACAGGCCGATTCCGGATCTCCGTTTCCCGTTCCCCATCGCTCAATTCCCATAGCGGCAGCTCACGGATTCTGCGCAGGGCTGGCCAGCCGTAGAGTCGGGCCAGGAAGCGGGCGTAGCCCAGGGCGGCAGCCTCCAGGGAATGCTCGGCGGCCACAAAGCCCCTCGCCTGCGCTCCCAGGGCATTGGCCAGGTCGGGCCGATCCAGCAGCAGCCGACAGTAGCCCAGGATCAATTCACCCTCGGACTCGTCCGTGTCTACCTGAGCGGCCACCCCGGCGGGCAGTTCGGCGAAAGAGCCAATGGCGCTGACCAGAGTCGGCCGGCCCGCGCCCAGCAGGCGCAGCAGGCTCGCGCTGGTCTCGCCGCCGGTGGGGTGGCGCAGGTTTAGGCAGATGTCGGCGGCGGCCACGTAGTCCGCGAACTGCTCACGCGGCACGTAGCCCGTGATAGTGACGGATTCGGCCAGGCCCATGCGCTCGATCATGCCGGGCAGATCGTAGTTGGGCGAGACGCTCCCGACCAGGATGTAACGCGCATCGCGGCCATCGTCGCGCAGGACGCGCAGGGCGCGCAGGGCGGACTCAACCCGCTTCCAGGCGTTGATATGGCCGAAGCTGGCCAGAATCGCGGCGTCGGCGGGCAGGCCCAGACGAGCGCGGGCAACCTCGCGGGTACACAAGGCGGGCAGGGGGACACCCATCGGCACCACAGCGAGCGGCAACGCGGGGCGGAGGACGGCGGCTCGCGTGGCCACATACTGACTATGCGCGATCAGCCCACGGGCGGCGGCCAGAACCGGCTCGCAGCAGGCGAAATCGAAGGCCGCATCGGTAAAGCGCGAGCGGATCATCATCTGGGCCATGTGCGCGCCTGAGTCGCCATAACGCTCGACCATAGCGCGCACATAGATCTGCACATCGTGCTGGACATTGGCGGCGTACCAGAGCATAAAGTGATGCAGCACCAGTTCGTGCAGCACCACCACGCCCGGCATACGCTGCGCGGCCCGCCAGATCCCGGCGTGGGCCGGGCTGTTGCCCATCTGGTAGACCAGCCCGTCGTAGCGGCGGCGGCGCAACTCGCGGGGCAATCGCCGCAGCGGCAGCACCTCCACGTGCGCCGCTAGATGTGGGTTTGTGGGCCGCAGCCCGTCCTCCACAAACAGCGTGATCTCGGCGTACTGCCCGAGGTAGGGCAGCAACTCCTCGCTATAATCTGAGATCCCCGATGGTGCGGGGTTGACGGGCGAGCAGTAAGCGATACGTGGGATGTGCATGGCGAGCCATTGTACATGCAAAAGGTAAAGGGCAAAAGGTTGACTTTACCCCAGCCCTGAAGCATGAACTCAGGGCATGCGCAAAGTCACCCTCCGGCCCTCACCCCCAGCCCCTCTCCCTCACGGGGAGAGGGGCGATTCCGCAGCAGGATGCCTTCGACTCCCCCTCTCCCGCTCAGGGAGAGGGGGCTGGGGGGTGAGGGCTGCTCGGCGATCACACGACTTTACCCCAGCCCTGAAGCATGAACTCTGCGCGGTTGCCCACCATGCAGTATAGCGGTACAATACGGGATAAACCTATCTAGGAGCGAGCATGTTGACCTATGACGATCTGGTGGGCGGCCTTGAGGATGCTTGGCTGGCGGTTGGGCTGCACGAACACGCTTTTATTGAGAGCGTGATCCCAACCTCGCACGACCGCACCTGTAAGGTCGAGCTCTTCCCTGAACACGATGAACCCCTTACCAGCGAGAATATTCCACCATGGCTGGAGATCGGCTTCACATGGTCGGCTGTCCATCAGATGATCTCGGAGGGTCGCGAGATTCCCACTGAGCCGCTTGACCTGACGTGGTCCTATACGGTCACTCTACTTGGCTCACAAGAACGTAACGATATTGAGATGGTGCGGATGTTCCAGCGGGCTGTCCAGACCGCTTTTGTGCGCTACTACCCGGCTGAGGCCGCTGAGATGGAGCCGGTGGCGGTGGAGGTACGCCGTATCTACCAGAGCGAGGGTCAGAAGCTTCAGATCGACTCGATCCAGCTTGTTAGCACAACGGTCTCGGACATTTTTGAGCAGTGGTCTGACCGTGATCTCACGGGGTTGCGCGCGCTGCTGCGCACGGAGCTACAGCTTGCGGGTGCGATCATTGCTAACCTGAGCGATGTGTTCATGCCGCGTGGGCGCGGCGGCTATCGTACGGTGGATGCGGCGTAGTGTTGTCCACCATGCGAGTGAAGGCGTCGCCTTCACTCGCACGGTGCTGTTATGCGTCGGGCCGCTCCGAGCATAAGTGCCGCAATGATTAGCGCCAGAGGCGGCAATGCCCAGCCCGCCCATCCAGATGGCAGGCGATCCGCCGCCCCCACTGTGAGGGCCGCCAGCATGGGCATTGCCCCAATCCAGAGGCAGCCGAGATCTCCGAGATGCGCTGCCCTCCCCTTGCGGTAGAGCCGGGCCTGTCCGAGCAGCCAGAGCCCGCTTCCCCCCAGCATCAACCCCCAGCCTAGCGCCGTGTCGGGCGCACGCAGCAGCCGACGTAGCTCAATGCCCCCCGCACCCGCGCTCATGGCCGTGGCCCCCAGCAGGAGCAGGCTATAACCTTGCAGCAGGGTGCGCAGTCCTGTGCCGACCAGTGCGCCGCGAACGGCCTGGCTGTAGAGCTGCGGCCAGCCAAGCAGCGCGAGGGCCGTCAGTAGATCAATGCCGTAGGGGAAGGTGCGGGCCGGTGGGATGGGCAACAGCGTCAGGGCCAGCAGTGGCGGAAGGGCAGCGATGAGTTCCTGATGCGGAGGCAATCGCTCCGCATCAGGGTGGGGGGTGCGAATGAACGCCATCCAGCGTGCGAGCAGCCAGGCCAGACCAAGGGCCGAGAGCCCGCCGGGGTAGATCAGCAGCCGGGGCCACGCCTGGCCAAGGGCGTCGAGCAGTGCGCCCATCGCTCACCCCTCATCCCGGCGTTTGCGCCGGGCCAGTAGGCGCGCACCGACCCAGGCTAGGGCGGCCAGCACGATCATGATGCCAGCCATAGCGAACGTGGGCAACGAGGCCACCGGCTGGCGTGCGGCGTCGAGGGCGATCAGGCCAGCCCATGGCCATAGGGCGATCTCGCCCATAGGGGAGAGACCACCGGCAAGCTGGGATGCCATCGGAGCCACGAGCAGCGTCAGCGCCAGGGGCGCGCCGCCGCCGAGGGCGAGGCTCAGGCCAGCGGCCACGAGGAGTCGCCAATCCTGGGGCCACCAGGGCTGTTTATTACGTCCTGTCGCCAGGCGGGCGACGGGCACGGCGGTCAGCAGGGCCGCTGCCCAGAGGATCATTGCCAGCACGGGCACGTGCCCGGCTGTGGCGGCGGCCACGCCCACCCAGGCCGCCACAAAGGGCGCGCTCAGGGGCGTGGCCGCGCTTATCGCCCACAGGGGCCAGGGGCGAGCATGGTGTACCGCCACGCCCATGCCAAGGGAGATCAGGGGCATCGTGAGCAGGGCAAACGCCGCCAGGGCCAATCCGGCCCCCGAGCCGAGTCCGATGCCAGCCAGAGCCATGCCGATGAGGTAGCGCTGGAGCCACGCTGCGGCATCCCCTGACGCACACGTTGCCGCCCACCAGGCCGACCAGAGGGCGACCGCGCCGCCGATCAGCAAGGTCGCCGCCAGCCAGCCCAGGTTCCACGGCCCCAGGCTGTCTAGGCGCAGCAGCGGGTAGAGCAGCGCTGGGCCGAAGATAGGGTCAATCTGGCGGGCTGGCCCCGCAGATTGGCCGTCGGTTAGGGCGAGAAAGCCACCGGCCAGCAGGACGGCCAGGAGCAACAGCACGAAGGCACCACTATTCAGCCCCGCGCCCGCACCTGGCTCGGCGTAGCGCCACTCGTCGGCACGCAGGCCCATGCTGGCCAGGCCCAGGGAGAGGCAGATGATCGGCAGGATCATCGGCAGCGCCTCAGATGGGTGCCGTCCGATGATGCGCAGGAACCCGGCCAGCGCGAAGAGTGCCGCCGTCACCGCCATGTGTCCGCTCAGATAGGCTGCCACCAGCAGGCCAACCACGCCCAGCAGCCGCAACGGTGATTTCTCACGGCCCTGGCCGATCTCAGCCAGGGCCAGGGCCGTCGTGACCAGGGCGAAGAAGGCGCTCAGGGCGTCGGCGCGGAGCAGGCCGTGGGCGAGCGCCGGGGTCAGAGGTGCATCACGCAGCAGCCAGGCCGCAAACAACGCGGCAGCGAGGCCAAGGGCCAGGATGAAGGCTACGAGGCGCTGCATATGCTCACATCAGACAACCATGCGGCTCCGTCGCACAACACCCAATAAACATAGCCGCTGATGCCCGGCTATCGGCTATCGGCTATCGGCTATCGGCTATTTTCACGTCAGCGCCGCCCCCCGGCGGCGAGATCCTGATGGCGGTACTTGCAGTGGTCACAGTAGGCAACGCGGTAGCCAGCCACCATGGCCCGCTGGAGCGGTCGACCGCAGTTCGGGCAGTTTAAGCTGAGCATACTACCCGCGCCCGTCACCACCGGCGGTTCGGCGGATGCCGCGAATGGAGGAGGCTGCGACAGAATGGGGGCGCTGATGTCCTGATGCGGCGCGGGCTTGGGCGCAGGCTTGGGCGGCGCTGGCCCGAGGCTCATACGCTCGCTCAGCCGCTCCACGAGCAGCGCGTAGTCCATCGCCCCGCGTGATCGCGGGTCGTACTCGTAGATCGTCTTGCCCTGGGCAGAACACTCCGAGAGGCGCACATTCACCCGGATCGGCGACAGCACGAGGTCGCCGTAGCGGGTACGCAGCGACTCGAGCAGATCCACCGACTGGCGCAAACGCGAGTCGTACATGGTGGGCAGGATCGCCCGCAGTGCGCCCTGACTGCCCTTCACCCGGCGGATCTGCTGAACCAGCATCTCCAGCCCCTTCAGTGAGAAAGGCTCGACGGTGGTGGGTACCAGCACATCGGTGGCCGCGTTGAGGGCGTTGAGGTTCAGCACCGTGAGCGAGCCGCCGCAGTCGATGATAATCACATCGTAGCGTGATCGCACCGGCATCAGAGCTTTCTCAAGGACACGCGCCCAATCGGGGCGACGGGCGATCTCGGGTTGGGCGGTGAGCAGGCTTTCATTCGCGGCTACGATGTCAAGATTGGGGCGGGCGCTGCTGATGCAGTCAGCGATAGCGGCACCATCGACCAGCACCTCGTAGAGCGTGCGGCGCGGCTTCACTCCCAGGGCCATCGCGAGATTGCCCTGGGCGTCAACGTCGATGAGCAGTACGCGGGAACCCCGCAGGGCCAGTCCGGCGCTCAAGTTCACCACGGTTGTTGTCTTGCCGATGCCGCCCTTCAGATTTGTGACTGCGACGATCCGCCCCATAAGGCACGCTTTCCACTGCGCACAGCGCCGACAGAGCAGTGTAGTCTAACGATCCACGTGTGTCAACTTGCTACGGCCAGCGTTCAGGGCATGAGCAAAGTCAGATCCGGCCCCCTCACCCCCTGCCCCTCTCCCTCACGGGGAGAGGGGGCTGGGGGGTGAGGGCTGTCCGGCGACCACACGACTTTGCTCATGCCCTGGGCCAGCGTTGCCCGCTGCGGATCATCTCCGAGATAATGGCGTTCATGCCGATCAGGATGAACAAGCACGGCAGAAAGAGGAATGGCTCCAGAAAGATCAGGGCGATGCCAAAAAACCAGAGGATGTTGCGCACGCCCTGTAAGCTGTGCCCGCTGCTCGACATGCGGAAGAAGTTTACCACTCCGATCAGGATTAGGATGCCTGGCCAGAAAAAGTGGCCAAGCGAGATCAATCCCAAGCCAATCATCACAATTCCTATGCCCGACACATTCTTGCTGATCTGTAGGCCAGGGATCAATGTCTGCCGAGGTTTGTGAGTCGGCAGCGACGGCACCCTCTGGCTGACGTTGCCGATGGCATGGCGCGGCGGGGCGGGGCGCGGGGCCGCGTTGCTCATCCGCTGGCCACAGTGTACGCAGAAGATCGCATGGCCGGGGTTACTCGTCCCACAGGCTGCGCACGCCGTCGAGGATCGCTTGTCCGTGCGCAGGTGAACGGTCGGCCCGGTGGCGGCTGTATCGAGAATAACGCCGCAATCAATACAGAAGCGTGCGTCATCAGGGAGATTGCTCGCACAGGATGGGCATTTCATAGGGGGTACTCGCCAAGCATGATGCTTCAGATTTTTGATTGCGCGCATTGGACACGCGCACCTACTCATGATACGACGCACATGCCTAGCGAGTTACACAGGCGTCGGCCTCTTGTTGCATGGCGGTAGCGGTTTCGGCCTGGTTGAGGGTGCCCTTCAGCAGGTTGGGTAGCCAGACCTTCATGCCAAAGAGGGCGCAGCGAGCGACCTTGGTGGGCGGTAGGCCGGGGGCACCACTGGCCAGGGCGGCGGCAGCGGCCAGGGCCGGGTTGGCCCGCACGGCGGAGTCGCCCAGGGCGTGCTGGCTTGCAGGTAGGCGACCCAACTCGCGGGCCAGCCGCAACTGGGCCTCGGGCGCGGCGAGGAAGGCCGCAAACGCGGCGGCTCGGCCCAGATCGGCCCCGCCCAGATCGCGCGGGAACAACAGGAAGTTCCCCCCGATCAGCGACACCGCCCGGCGCCCGGTCGCCGGGATCACCGGCAGTGGCGCAACGCCCAGGTCGAGGGTTTCGGTGAGAGTGCGGTACTCGGGCAGCGCCCAGTCGCCATCGACGGCGAAGGCCACCTCGCCGGTGCCAAACCAGCGCTGGCCGCCCCGGTAGCTCTGCACTACTGCGGGCGAGGCGACGGCGAGTTCGCGTAGCAGACCGAGGGCGCTGCGCATCTCGGGCGTATCGAGGGTCACGCCACCATCGGGGCCACCGGTGGGCGCGCCGCCGAAGCCATACAGCCAGGGCAGCAGCCAGCGCGGCTCGTCCCAGGCCATCACCAGGCCCGCGCCGCCCGCCCGCGAGCGCGTGATCAGTTCGTCGCTGGTGGTCGGCGGAGTGGCAGCGATGGTGCGGTTATAGAGCAACAGCAGTTCACCCTGGGCTGTCAACGGCACCCCCCACAGCGTGCCGTTCGCCGTGGCATCAGTCAGCAGCCCCGGTAGCGGGTCGCCCACCGCCGGGACTGGCTGGAGCTGTCCATCGGCCAGCAGCCCGGCCAACGCCTCCTGGTCAGCCCAGATCATAGTGGGCGGCGGGTCGCCGGTAAGCCCAACGCCGCCGACACTCATACGCAGGGTATCGGGAACCTTAGCGACCAGATCGATAGCCACGCCGCTGGACGCCGTGTAGTCAGCCACAAGGGCGCGTATCGTTGCCAGGGCCGCATCAGACTCGGCCACCCACAGGCGCAGGGGTCGGGTCGCCGGTGTTGGCGAAGACGCCGGGCGCGCCGTCGGGCTTGGCTCCACCGTGGGCATAGCCGTAGATACCTCGGCAACCGGGGTGGGCGGGGCGGGCGGGGCGGCACATGCCACAGCCAGGGCGAGGCAGAGGAGGAACCCGCTGAGCTTCAGTGTCGTCTTCATCGACGCGATTATAGCAGGATCGTGGCGGAGATGTGTATTATGCTATACTTGCAAATCAACGCCGCATGTCATATGCGCTTGCGGGTTGCGCCAAGCGTCCCGCGATCAGTGTGACGCGCCCGGGAACACCTTGCAAGAAAGATTCCCATAGTGTCAGCTAAAATACTGGTTGTCGATGATGACCCAGCCATTCGCGATATTCTTGTTCGTATCCTTGATCGCGAGGGCTATTCGCCGATCACTGCTTCAAATGGACTTGAGGCACTTGAGATGATTCCGCATGTATTGCCTGATCTTATCCTTCTTGATGTAACCATGCCGATTTTGGACGGATTTGCGCTCTGTAAGCGGTTGAAGGATAACGAACAGACGGCGCTGATCCCGGTGACGATGCTGACCGGGCTCGATGATCGTGAACACCGTCGGCGCGGTATTGAGGTGGGCGCAGACGACTTCTTGACCAAACCAATCGAGCTGAGCTTGCTGCGAGCTCGGCTGCGCTCTCAGTTGCGGATCAAACGCCTGACGGATCAGCTTGACCGCACCGAGAGCGTGATCTTTATGCTGGCGCTGGCGGTGGAGGCAAAAGACGCCTACACGGAGGGTCATCTGCGCCGACTTTCGAGCTACAGCGAGCAACTGGCGATTGAGGTAAAAATTGACCCCATGCAGGTGAAGGCGATTCGTCTGGGTGGACTACTCCACGACATCGGTAAGATCTCAATCGATGACGCCATCCTGGGGAAACCGGCGAAGCTTACCGAGGAGGAGTATGCCCACATTAAGCGCCATCCTGAGGAGGGCGCACGAATTGTGGCACCAATGCGATTCGCTAACGAGGTGGGGCCGATCATTATGCACCACCACGAGCGTTGGGATGGTAAGGGCTACCCCCACGGATTGGCGGGCGAGGCGATCCCCATTGGTGCCCGGATTGTGGCGATTGTGGATGCCTACGATGCGATGATGACTGACCGTCCGTACCGCAAATCCCTGGGCCTTACGGAGACGATGCGCCGCTTGAGGGAGGGCCGCTGCTGCGAGTGGGATCCGACTCTGCTTGACATGTTTATTGCGATGATCGAAGAGGATCGGCTGGTGGAACCCCGCCCTGAAGATGGCCCGCGAGCTACGGCGCTGACTTTCTGATGTACCCTGAGTCGCTGGAATTTCTTACGTGCCCGCGCCACCCCGAGGCGCGGCTGGCCCTTGATGCGGAGGCGCGCTACGCCGCCGATGGTGCCATCCTGCGGGGGCGGGTGCGCTGCACCGCCTGTGGGTCACGCTACCCTATCCACGATGGTATCCTCGATTTGCTTGGCCCTCTGGCTCTGCCTAACAGTCTGACGCAGATGACGAACGCTTTGTCGCTTACGGCATGGGGCTACGAGCGGCTCTGGCGCGGGCGGGCGCTGACTCTGCTGGCGGGCGAGTCCTTGGGCTATGCCCGTGAATTGCCGCTGATCACGGGTCTGGCTGCGCCGGATCGCGGCGGTCTGTTTATTGATGTGGCCTGCTCAAGCGGACTCTGGGCGCGGGCGATTGAGCGGGCGCGGCGCGGTGTGGTGGGGCACGCGCTTGGGATTGACCACTCGCTGCCCATGCTGCGGCAGGCCCGTCGCTTCGCTCTTGCCAGCGGGCTGCGGATCAGCTATGTACGGGCGAAGGCCCAGGCGCTGCCCGTGCGCTCCGGTAGCGCGGCGGGTCTGACGATGGGTGGCTCGCTGAACGAGATTGGTGACGCCAACACGGCCCTGACCGAGCTACGTCGGGCGCTCGCACCTGGCGGTCGCTGTGTGATGATGGGCCTGGTGCAAGCCACAACTACGCCGGGCCGGACGCTCCAGAACGTCCTCCGCGTTGGGGGCGTCGCGTTCTGGCCGTTGTCTGAACTGAACCGCCGTCTTGCAGTTGCCGAGCTGCGACTGCGCGCCCAGTGGCAGTATGGAGTGGTGGTGTTTAGCCTGCTGATCGAGTCCAGCACCGCCGCCGGGCGGACGGACGAACACGTACCCAGATGTGACCATGAATGACGATGAGGCAATCCATATCTCGCTCTCGGTGGCCAGCCATATGCTCGGCGTGCATAGCACCACCCTGCGGCGTTGGGCAGACTCGGGCGCAGTACCGGTCTACATTACCCCCGGCGGGCACCGGCGCTTCGCCCGTGCCGACATCGAGGCGCTGGCCGCACGACGACCCATAGGCACGTCGGCCAGCGACAGCACGTGGGCCAGCAAGGCGCTGGCAGTCACCCGTGGCGAACTGGCAGAGTCTCGCGGCCGACCGGGCTGGCTGAGCCACCTGGCCGAAGATGACCGAGTGGCCTGGCGGCGGATCGGTCAGCAACTGATGGGCGTGGTGCTGCGCTCTATCAACAGCCCGCAGGACGACGAGGATCTGCTGGCCGAGGCGCGGGTGATCGGCACCGACTACGCCCATCAGGCCCGCCAGGCTAACATCCCCCTCACATCGGCCCTGGAGGCCGCGCTGTTCTTCCGTGACTCGCTGGTAGATGCCGTGATGGATCGGCCCGAGGAGTCTCACCTGCGCCCCAAAGATAGCGCTCGCCTGCTCCGACGGATCAGCCGGGTGGCGAATGAGGTTCATCTGGCGGTGGCGGCGAGTTACCAGGAAGATCGCATGGACGATGATCGCCCTCATGTCTCACGCACATAGTTGCGGAGGCGAGGAGGCGAGGAGGCGAGGAGGCGAGGAGGCGAGGAGGCGAGGAGGCGAGGAGGCGAGGAGGCGAGGAGGCGAGGAGGCGAGGAGGCGAGGAGGC
>CAIRFY010000490.1 GCA_903877945.1 uncultured Oscillochloris sp.
GCCCCCTCACCCCCTGCCCCTCTCCCTCACGGGGAGAGGGGAGATTCCGCACCAGGACGCATCCGACTCCCCCTCTCCCGCTCAGGGAGAGGGGGCTGGGGGGTGAGGGCTGCGCGGCGGCAGACCGCTTATTCGAATAGTATTGCGTTTAGAACTGCGGAGCATGCGATGAACCAGTCAAGCAGGAAGACGACCTGCCTTTCGCCGCGCCGCCATTGGATGCCACCCACGACCACGGAGAAGATAGCATTGATCACCTGGCGCGGATCGACCGTGCGCGGGCGACCGCCGGTCTTCGCGGAAGGAATGAGATCTTTGATACCATTCCACTGGCGGTTGGTGAGATCGGTCGGGTAGGTTTGGTTCTTCATACCCCACGTGTACCCGAACCTTCCTCGTGACCGCCTTCACAATCCCTTTTCAGACAGCGTCAAAAGGCACGCTTTCAGCGAGTGTGCTATACTGGCTCAATGGTGACAATCCTATAATCCTATAAGTACATATGAATGTTCTACTGATCGGCTCAGGTGGCCGTGAACACGCTCTCGCCTGGAAGATCGCACAATCGCCCCAGATTGGAAAGCTGCTCTGCGTGCCCGGCAACACGGGTACGGCGCATCACGGCCATAATGTGCCCTTCCTACTCGATCATATGGACGCGCTGGTCGATCTTGCCCAGCGCGAGTCGATTGACTTGGTCGTCGTCGGGCCAGAAAAGCCTCTCGCCGATGGTATTGCCGACCGCTTTACGGCTGTCGGAATCCCGGTCTTTGGCCCGAGCGCCGCTGCCACGCAGATCGAGAGCAGCAAGGCATACGCGAAGGTGATCATGGCCGAGGCGGGCGTCCCAACAGCCATCGCCCATGTCTTCGACTCAGCCGAGGCCGCTGCTGCGTTTGTGCGCTCCAACGGTGGGGTGTGGGTGGTCAAGGTTGATGGTCTGGCCCAGGGCAAGGGCGTGGTGGTGCCTAACAACGTCGAGGAGACCCTGGCCGCCATTGAGCAACTCAACAGCGATCTGCCCGACCAGCACTTTTTGCTTGAGGAGCGCCTGGTGGGCCGCGAGGTTTCCGTGCTGGCCCTCTGTGATGGTAGTCGGCTGGTGGTGCTGCCACCCGCCCGCGACCATAAGCGCCTTGGCGACGGCGATGTCGGGCCGAACACCGGCGGGATGGGTGTGGTCGCCCCGGTTGACGATGTTTCACCCGGTCAGCTTGACCAGATTGCGCTCACGTGTATCCAGCCGGTGGTGGACGCCCTGGCCGCACGTGGCACGCCTTTCCGTGGGGTGATCTACGCCGGGATTATGCTTACCGAGACTGGCCCGAAGGTGCTGGAGTATAACGCTCGCTTTGGCGACCCGGAGGCGCAGGCGCTGGTGCCACTCATCGAGGGCGATCTGCTGGAGGCGCTCTATGCCTGTGCCACCGGCAAACTCCAACCCGAGAAGTTGCGTCGCCGCAAGGGCTATGCGGTCTGCGTGGTACTCTGCGCGGCTGGCTACCCCGAGCAACCGCGCAAGGGCGACTCGATCCGTGGTGTCGAGGCGCTCGACGATGATAAGGTGATCATCTTCCACGCTGGCACGGCTCTGGGTTCCACCGGGCTCTGCACCGCCGGCGGGCGCGTCATGGGTGTCACGGGCATGGGATCCACTCTGCGCCAGGCTCGCGAGCGGGCCTATGAGGCCGCCGCAGGCATCCGCTTTGATGGCAAGCACCATCGCATGGACATTGGCAAGGAAAGCTCGTCGTAGCGGAATTGCGGATTGTGGATTGTAGATTGTGGATTGTGGATTGCGCGTCAGACGCTCCATAAATCCACAATCCACAATCCACAATCCACAATCCACAATCCACAATCCACAATCCACAATCC
>CAIRFY010000491.1 GCA_903877945.1 uncultured Oscillochloris sp.
GCGGTGAGGCGCTCCGTATCGCCTCATCGCCTCATCGCCTCATCGCCTCATCGCCTCATCGCCAAACTGTCACGCTGAAACCTGGCACCTGAAACCTTGTCTTAGCCCTAGGATCCGTCACGGATCAGAATCACCGGGATCGCCCAGGCTTCTATGCTATAATCGCGCCGATGCAACGTGTGCGCGTACAAATCGCCCTAGTCTTCTTCTCCGCCCTGCTGCCACGGGTGATTGGTCTGCGTGACTTCCTCACCACCGATGAGGCGTACCACTGGATCAGCCGCACCGAGCGCTTTGTCGCCGCCATCGGCGCGGGCCACTGGGCCGACACTATCCTCACGGGACACCCCGGCGTCACGCTTATGTGGCTCGGCGGGCTGGGGCTTCAGCTTGAGCGGGTGGCCGTCGCCTTGGGACTCGCTGTGCCGCCTGACCAACTCGGCCATCTGGCCTGGCTGCGTCTTGGCCCGGTGCTGGCGCACGCACTCCTGATCACGGGCGGGTACCTGTTGCTGCGGTACCTCGTGCGCTCCCACACGGCGTTTATCGCCGCCCTGCTCTGGGCGACCTCGCCCTTCCTGGTGGCCCAGGGGCGGCTGTTGCACCTTGACGCGCTGCTGGCCGACCTCTGTACGCTCACGGTGCTGGCCGCCATGATTGCCTGCCGCGCCGCCCGACCGTTGCCCTGGATCACCCTCTCCGGCCTGCTTTGCGGACTGACCCTGCTCACCAAAGGCCCGGCCCTGATTGTACTGCCGTTTGTAGGTATCTTCTTTTTTGTCGTAGAGACGCCCCGCCGGGGCATCGCCACCGCCCTCGCGTGGGCAATCCCGCGCTACCTACTCTGGCTGGCGGTGGCCCTGGCAGTGGTGTTCGTCCTCTGGCCGGCGCTCTGGGTGACACCGGAACTGGCCCTGAGCAGCTACGTGGGCGAGATCGTCGGCAACGGCGGGCGGGCCAACGGCGATGGGCAGTTCTTCCTTGGGCAGAGCAACGCCGACCCCGGCGCGCTCTTCTACCCGCTGGCCGGGCTGTTTCGGCTTACGCCGCTGGAGACGTTGGGCCTGGTGTTGCTGCCCCTGGCGCTGTGGCGGCGCGGCGACGATGACGACCGGGCGACCATCCTAACTCTGGGCACCTTCGCTCTCTGCTGGGTGCTGGTGATGACGTTCGGCCCCAAGAAGTTTGACCGCTACATCCTGCCGACCTGGCCTGCCCTGATGGCGCTGGCGGCGTATGGACTGGTCGCACTCTTCGAGTGCGTAATGCAAAATGCAAAATGCAAGATGCACGATGCACGATGCACGATGCACAATGCAAAATGCAAAATGCAAGATGCAAGATGCAAGATGCACAATGCACGATGCACAATGCACGATGCACAATGCACAATACACAATGCACAGATAGGGAGTAGGTTCTCCATTGTGCATTGTGCATTGTGCATTGGAATTTTCCAAGGTCTCACCTTGGCCTGGTACCACCCCTACTATCTGAGCTACTACAACCCGCTGCTTGGCGGTGGCGAGGTGGCCCAGAACATCTTCCTGATTGGCTGGGGCGAGGGGATGGATCTGGCGGGGGGCTGGCTGAGCCGTCAGGCGGATAGTGGCGCGGGGCAGGTGCTCTCGGCGCTGCCGCCCACGCTCCAGCCCTTTGTGCCGGTGCCGGTGCAACTGGTGGACGCCCTCGACCGTGTGCCCGCTAACTACGCTGTGGTCTACCGCGAGTCGCTTCAGCGTCAGGCCGACCCGGCCCGCTACGCCCGCATTCAGTCAGCCGCGCCGCTCCATGTGGTGACGATCCACGGCATCGACTACGCCTGGATCTACCAGTTATCGCGGCCCTTTGCGACCGCGCGCCCAGCCCGCTTCGGTGCGGGGTTGCGTCTGCGCGGCTACACCCTGGCGCGTGAGCCGGGCCACCTGATCGTCACGCCATCGTGGGATGTGGCCGGGCCGGTGGGCGGCGACACGATGCTCTTCCTGCATATCTACAGCCCGACTGGTAAGCGGGTCGCCAGTGTCGATGTGCCGCCCGGCGGGGCCGCATTCCCGCCCACCGGCCAGTGGCAAGCGGGACAGCAGATCGCCGTCCCGCTGCCGATCAGCCTACCCGCCGACCTGCCTACCGACACCTACACGATCACCCTTGGGCTCTACGACCCGACCAGCGGCGCACGGCTGCCCCTGGCCGAGGGGCCAGCCGCCGACCCGGCGCTGGCCGGGGGCGACGCCCTGCTGCTGGGCGCTGTGTCCCTCGATTCTGCCCCGTAGTGCGACTGCAGATTGCAGATTGAGCGCCGCCCCTTCCGAATCGCGTAGGGCGACTCATTCTCAGAAGGCTGCCTGATTCTGCACCACGCACCCCTTGGAGAAGACCATGACATCCCGTTCGTCCGGCAGCGGTCCTGCGCCCGCCGCCCGCCGTACCACTAGCTCTATGCTCCTACTCGCCCTGCGCTTTTTGGGCAGCGGCGGGCTGCTTACCTACTTGGTCTGGAAGGCCAACCCAGCCACCATCTGGCAGACCTGGCAGCAGGCCGATCTGCGGCTGCTGGCCCTGTCCATCGTCCTTCAGTTAATCTGCATAGCGATCAGCGCGCTAAAGTGGGGCGTGCTGCTGCGCGCCCACGGTCAGCAGCAGTCGTATCTCTGGCTGCTAGGGATGTATTTTGTTGGCCAGTTTACCAACAACTTTCTGCCCACCTCGGTTGGCGGTGACGCCGTTCGTATCGTGCAACTCGGTCGGCGGATCGGCAACTACGCCCAGTCGAGCGCCTCGGTATTTATGGAGCGGCTCACCGGATTTTTGGCCCTCAGTCTGATCGCCAACGTCGCTCTGATCATCACCTCGACTAACCTGATCGGCACGCGGCTGGTGAGCGAGCCAGCCCTTACGTTGCTGGCCTTCGGGTTTACCCTGGTGGCTATCGCCGCTGTGATTGCCTCTTTCTCAGCGCCCTGGTTGCTGCGCCGCTTTCACACTCGTTTGCCCAAGGCCGCCCGCAAGCCGCTCCAGAACATCGCCGACTCCCTCGGAATCTATGCATCCGACCGGGGCACGATGATCAAGGCTATGGGACTCTCGCTGCTCTTTCATATCATCTGGATCAGCCTGCACTATGTCTGCGGGCTGGCTCTGCACATCCAGGCCCCCCCGATGATCTATGCCCTGATGGTGCCCCTGACCGATATTGTTGGTCTGGCACCGTTCTTCGTCAATAATCTGGGCGCCCGCGAGATGGTGTTTACGCTCTACCTCAGCCAGATCAGCGGCATCTCGAACGGCACCGCCATCGCTCTGGCCTTCACCGCCTTCACCGTGCGCCTGGTGGTGAGTTCGCTCGGCGGCCTGGTGCTGCTCTTCGGCGGGACGAGCATGCACGGCGATCCGTCCGCCGACCCCGAGCCGCCCACATCTGCGGGTACACAGCGATGATCGCTACTGTCCTTAGACATGGTTCGCAGGTATTTTACAGTTTGTCGCCGGTCAGCCCCCAGCCCCCTCTCCATGTAAGGGAGAGGGGCAGGGGGTGAGAGGAGCAAGGTCGGCGCGAGATCAATGCACAAGGTGCTTCGAGGTTTTATGTCCCTATCACGCCCGCAGCGCACAGCGGCCGCAATCTTCGCCATGCTCCTCGGCGTCTACCTGCTCACCACCGGTGGGCATCTGTACGCAATTGACGAGGAGATGATGTACGATCTGAGCGAGGCGATGGGGGCACGTGGCGTGATCTACCTCAACAACCCCGGCCCCGTTGAGCCGCCGGTCTACAGCAGTTACGGGCCGGGCCAATCACTGGCCGCGCTGCCGCTTTTTTGGGCCGGGGATCTGGTGGCGCGAGCCATTCCTCCCGAGGCGCGGGCCTGGTTTGCCCGCGTTGCCGTTGGTTGGTTCAACCCGATCATCACCGCCCTGCTGGCGGCCCTGATCTACCTGGCGGGCCGCAGGATGTACGCGCACCGGCCCGCCCTGCTGGCGGCCTTGGCCTACGGGCTGGGCAGTACTGCCTGGCCCCACACCAAAACCTTCTTCGCCGAGCCGCTCACGGCCCTGCTTTGGTTCGGCAGTTTCCTGCTGATCTGGCATCCCGGAGGCCCGCTACCGCGCCCGCGCAACCTCTTTCTGGCCGGGTTTCTCGCTGGCCTCGCCCCCGCCGTCAAAATCCAGGCCGGGCTGATCGTACCGATCCTTGCGCTGTATGTCGTGTATGAATGCACTACGCAGAAGGCAACGTCTCCGCGCCCCCTCGCTCCCTCGCCCAACGGTTACGCTGGATTGAAGCGTGCCTCATATTTTGGCCTGGGCACGCTCGCGCCACTGCTCGCACTCGCCGCCTACAACGCCACGCTGTTCGGCTCGCCGCTGCGTACAGGTTACGGCGACTCGATCTGGCACCTGTTTACGACGCCCTTCTGGGATGGCTTTGGCGGCCAGATCTGGGGGCTACGGCGAGGGCTGATCTGGTGCGCGCCGCTCACCCTGCTCGTGCCCCTCGGCCTAACCGCACTGTGGCGGCGCGACCGTGCGGCGGCGCTGCTCTGCCTCGCGGTGCCCTTGAGCCAGTTGCTCTTCTACGCCACCTGGTACGCATGGGATGGCGCAGGCGCCTGGGGGCCACGATTCCTCAACACGGCCCTGCCCTTTGCGGCGCTGCCCCTCGCCGCCCTCGCCGCCGCCCCTCTCGGGCGCACCCGCTGGTTACGTGTAACCACCGTGGCCCTGGTTGTCCTGACGATCCCCGTGCAGATCGGTGCCCTGAGCATCAACATCAACCAGATGTTTGTCCGGTCTAGGGCCGATACGCCGTCGCAAACCAGCGCCCACATCCAGCTAACGGTCAGTCGGCTCGCCCGACTCTATCATCGTCGCTTTGCTACTGACCGGCTGGTTCTGTGGGCCGGGTTCGCGCCGAGCGAGGGTCGGGGTGATGCCCTGCTGCCGCGCTGGACTCGGCCCGAGGCGACGGTTGTTGTCCGTCCGTCCGAACCGTCGGCCATCCTGCGGCTCGCCACCCAGAGCTGCTGGGCTACGCCCCAGCCAACCCGCCTGAGCCTGCGCCTCAACGGCACCACCATCCTGTCAGATGTGCCGCCCTGCCCCGGTCGGATCTACCGGCTGCTGCTCCCGCCCGGCGCATCGCACCTCGATCTCTCATCGCCAGGGTGGGAGCCTGGAGTGGCAGAGGGCGACCGGGCAGATCGGCGCGGGGTCTATGTCACTGACCTCGCCGTCACTGTCGGCGGACACGCTCTGGCAATCGAAGGCGACCGCCTGCCCGTCGAGGATATGCCCATCCACGCGGCGGCGATGCGTACCTGGATGGGCGATGTGCGCCTGCCGCTGTGGGATTACTGGTGGGCCTATCTGCCGCTGCTCCCTTTACCAAAATCGGTAGCCCTTGCCATCGGCGCGGCGTGGGCGGGAGTGGCTCTGGCCTGTTTATCTATTGGCGCTGCATTGGCAGGAAAAAGTTTTTTGGAGGAAGGATAAGCCAACCCCTCGCCTCAATACTTTTCAAATAAGCCGATTCTGCATCGATCTTGCCCCCTCACCCCCGGCCCCTCTCCCTCACGGGGAGAGGGGAGATTCCGCAGTAGGAAGATTCTAACTCCCCCTCTCCCGTTCAGGGAGAGGGGGCTGGGGGGTGAGGGCTGAGCGGTGGGAGATTCGTTATGTAAAAAGTATTACCCCTCGCCTCTCCCGCAATTTGTTATAATATCCGGCAGTATGCGCGGCCCGCCGAGCGGCCCGCCGGAGAGGATTCTATGACCAAGCCTATTGTGGCCCTGGTTGGCCGACCCAACGTGGGGAAGTCAACTTTCTTTAACCGTCTGATTGGCGAGCGCAGGGCAATTGTCGAGGACATCCCTGGGACAACTCGCGACCGCATCTATGGCGACTCGTTCTGGAACGGTCGTGAGTTTATGGTGGTCGATACCGCCGGTCTGCTGTTTGGCGGTGAAGATCCCAGCTTGCCCTTCAGCGAGATTAGCCGACGCACCCGCGAACAGGCCCGCGTGGCGATTAAGGAGGCTGACGGTATCATCTTTATGGTCGATGGTCGCGAGGGCATGACCACCGCCGACAACGAGGTGGCCGACATCCTGCGCGGTGCGGCCAAGCCGGTGGTGCTGGCGGTCAATAAGTGTGACAGCACCGAGCGCAACCTGGACGCGGTGGAGTTCTACTCCCTCAATCTGGGCGAGCCCATCCCGATGAGCGCCTTCCACAGCCTGGGCACCGGCGATGTCCTCGACCGCATGGTCGAGGCGTTTGAGCCAAACGAGATTGTGGAAGAGGCTGAACACCACCTGCACATCGCCATCGTTGGTCGTCCCAACGTCGGCAAGTCCTCGCTGCTCAACAAGCTGCTTGGCGAAGAGCGCAGCGTGGTCAGCGCCATCCCCGGCACGACCCGCGACAGTATCGACACGGACATTACCTTCTACGGCCAGAAGGTGACATTGATCGACACGGCGGGCATCCGTCGCTCGGGCCGCATCGAGCAGGGCATCGAGCAGTACTCGGTGCTGCGCACCATGCGGGCGATTGAGCGCTGCGATGTGGCCCTGCTGCTGATCGACGCCGAGGAGGGCATCACCGCCCAGGATACCCACATCGCCGGGATGATCCTCGATGCCAAGAAGGGCATCGCGATCATGGTGAACAAGTGGGACGTCCTTGAGAAAGATAACGAGACCCACAAGGCATTCGAGGAAAAGGTGCGCGGCGAGTTCAAGTTTGTCGACTACGCGCCAATCCTGTTCATCTCGGCCCTGAGCGGCCAGCGCGTCAGCCGGGTGATCCAGCTGGCCCAGGAAATCTATGATCAGCGCCAGAAGCGTGTGCCCACCGGCGAGCTGAACAACTTCCTGCGCCAGGCCGTCCTCGATCAGCCGCCCATGGCCGTGCGCAAGGGAGCCCACCTGCGGCTCTACTACGCCGTCCAGCCCCAGATCGAGCCGCCGGTCTTCCTCTTCTTCGCCAACGACGGCGACCTCGTCCACTGGTCGTACGGACGCTATCTGGAGAACCGCCTGCGCGAAAACTACGGCTTTGGCGGCACGCCAATCGTGATCGTCTTCCGCTCGCGCGAGACTGAGCGCGATCTGCCGAAGAAGAAGGGCGACCGCGAGACCACCCGCAAGCCGGCCAAGCACGGCAGCATCAAGGGATGATCGTTTCTGTCGGCGGTTGGCGGCGAAGCCATCCCACAGCGTGGGAGCGACGGAGCGCCGCCTAATTAATGACGCAACATCCAATCGCATCAGGCCGCGATGCTTCGCCCTATGCACAGACGGAGCGCTACCGCATGCCCGCACTCTGGCCCGGAAAGCCCTACCCCCTCGGCGCAAGCTGGGACGGCAAGGGCGTCAACTTTGCGATCTTCTCGGCTCACGCCACCCGCATCGATCTCTGCCTCTTCGATAGCCCGAGCGCCCCACGCGAGACCGTCCGCTTCAGCCTGCCCGAGCGCAGCGAGGATGTCTGGCACGGCTACATGCCGGGGCTTGGCCCCGGACAGCTCTACGGCTACCGCGTCTACGGCCCTTACAGCCCGCAGCATGGCCACCGCTTCAACCCGCACAAGCTGCTGATCGACCCTTACGCCCACGCCCTGAGCGGCAAAATCCAGTGGGATAAGTCGATGTACGGCTACCGGGTCGATAGCCCGTACACCGACTTGACCATCGGCAAGCGCGACAGCGCGCCCTCGATGCCCCGCTCGGTGGTCGTCGACCCGCGCTTCGACTGGGGCGATGACGCGCCGCCGGCCACGCCCCTGCGCGAGAGCGTGATCTACGAGTTGCACGTGAAGGGCTTCACCCAGCAGCACCCCGAGGTGCCCGCGCAGTTGCGTGGATCCTACGCTGGTCTGGCCAGCCCGCCGATCATCGCCTACCTCAAAAATCTCGGCGTCACCGCCGTCGAGTTGCTGCCCATCCAGCAGTTCGTCAACGACCAGTACCTTACGGACAAGGGACTGACGAACTACTGGGGCTACCAGACGATCAACTTCTTCAGCCCCGACGCCCGCTACGCCAGCGCCGGATCGCTCGGCGAGCAGGTGACCGAGTTCAAGCAGATGGTCAAGGCGCTCCACGCCGCCGGGATCGAGGTCGTCCTCGATGTGGTCTACAACCACACCGGCGAGGGCAACCAGCTCGGCCCCACCCTTAGCTTTCGCGGCGTCGATAACGCCGCCTACTACCGCCTGGTGCCCGAGAATAATCGCTACTACATGGATTACACCGGCACCGGCAATAGCCTCAGCACCGTCAGCCCGCGCGCGCTCCAGATGATCCTCGACTCGCTGCGCTACTGGGTCAACGAGATGCACGTAGACGGCTTCCGCTTCGATCTGACCCGCACCCTCGTGCGCGGCTTTCACGATGCCGACCGGCCCAGCGCCTTCCTCGATATCATCAAGCAGGATCCCGTCCTCTCGCAGGTCAAGCTAATCGCCGAGCCGTGGGACGTCGGCCCCGATGGCTACTGGGTCGGCGGATTCCCCGCGCCCTGGGCCGAGTGGAACGGCAAGTACCGCGACAACATCCGCTCGTTCTGGAAGGGCGATACCGGCCAGGCCGGCGAGTTCGCCTCACGCTTCATGGGCTCATCCGACCTCTTCAAGCACAACGGTCGCCGCCCGAGCCACAGTATCAACTTTATCACCGCCCACGACGGCTTCACCATGCGCGACCTCGTGAGCTACAACGAGAAGCATAACGAGGCCAACGGCGAGGGCAACCGCGACGGTGACAATCACAATAACTCGTGGAACTGCGGCGTCGAGGGGCCAACCGATGACCCCGAGATCCGTAGGCTGCGCATGCGCCAGATCTGCAACTTGCTGGCCACCCTCCTGCTCTCGCAGGGCACGCCCATGCTGCTGGCCGGCGATGAGCGCGGGCGTACCCAGCAGGGCAACAATAACGCCTACTGCCAGGATAGCCCGATCTCCTGGATCGACTGGACGCCCGACGCTGAGGCCGACAGTCTGCATCGCTTCACCCGCACGATCATCGCCCTGCGCAAGGCCCACCCCATCCTGCGCCGGCGCGGATTCTTCTCCGGCAGCCTCACCCCCGGCGGCGCCGAGTATGATGTTGAGTGGCTCTTCCCCGACGGCCAGGAGGTTGACCCCGCCCTGTGGAATAGTCCCGACGTGCGCTGTATCGGCCTGCTCATGAACGGTAAGGCGATGCGCGAACACGACGAGCAGGGCCACCCGGTGCGCGACGATATCCTGCTGGTACTCTTCAACGCCAGCCCCGGAGCGGTGCCCTTCATCTTGCCCGACTGGCCCGACGACCCGGTCTGGGAGGTGCTGATTGACACCGCCGACCCTGAGGCCAACGCCGGGCGCGCTCCCTCAAGCGAGATCTACCAGCTCCAGCCCCGATCCCTCGTCTTGCTTCGCGAGCAGGCCGGGCGGCGGGGCGACGGGGCGACGGTCTGACGCGGGTGACGCGGGTGACGCGGGGATAAAAAAAGGCAACGCTGTCACCGTGTCATCCCGTCAGACCACGGTATCGTTTGCGTTCATAAGAACCATTTAGTTTTGTTGCGTTTCATTGCGTTTTGTTTCGTTCGCTGACGTTGCGAAATCCATACAAGTGTGCTATGATGAACCCATCACGGCATCGCTGTGGTGTTGTACCTGCACAA
>CAIRFY010000492.1 GCA_903877945.1 uncultured Oscillochloris sp.
CAACAGCGCCAGGGCTGATGCAAAGTCGTGAGATCGCCGCTCAGCCCTCACCCCCCAGCCCCCTCTCCCTGAGCGGGAGAGGGGAAGTCGGACGCATCCTGTTGCGGAATCTCCCCTCTCCCCGTGAGGGAGAGGGGCTGGGGGTGAGGGCCGGAGGGTGACTTTGCAACAGCCCTGGCAACAGCGCAAACAGGATGGATGAGCGCACCGTATTAGGCGATATTTGCCTCAGCGGGCGCAGATCAAGAGAGTACCTCGACACAGGTACGCGGCAACCAGAGCGCCACTCCATCGTCGCCAACCACCTCAACGGCGGGGAGGGTCGCACGCGAGGCGACTCGGCGCGGTGCCGTAGCGACCGTACGCACCTGGGCGATCTGTCCGAGATGGTCGTTATCGAGCAAACGGACGCGGGCACCGGGGCGCAGGGACGGGTGCGGCGGCTCCACCTGCACGTTACGCATCAGAGGGATGACCACACGAGGGCGGCGCAGAGGGCGGCGCAGCCGGGTGATTCCCTCAATCAGCGCCTCCTGCCGATCCTGGGCGCTGAGCAGATCGAAGGTGGCCGCATTCATTGGGCGAACGCCAAAACCCTCCGTCACCAGAATCGTCAACTTCGGGTCGGGGGCACTCAGCGGGCTAGGCCACTGCCACGAGTGCAGTCCCATCTGCCAGCTACGGGCATCAGCCCAGCCGAGAAAGTCGTGCAATTCAGACTCGTCAATTCCGCCGACAATAATGCCGCGTACCTGCTCCTGCACCGCACGGCGCAGAGCGGCGGCGCTCACGCCAGCCCCACAGATCAGGATGGCGTAGGCGCTGCGGGCATCGATCTGATCGGGCTTCACAATATCGCTCGGATCGGTGGCCAGCAGTTGTAGCACACCGCTGCGGTCATCACCAATGCCAAAGACCCCGTATGCCTGGGCCGAAGGGGCCTCGATCACCACACCCTCGTAGGGAATAACCTCCATCACAATGCCGCGCACCGTGGCCTGGAGGGTATACACCGTCGGGTCGGGGGCAATCGTCACATAGCCCGTCTCATTATCAATGTTCGCGATCATGCCGGAAACCGGCGCGATGCACGAGCGGCCAAGCATCCCCGGCGCTCGGGCGAGCATCTGGCCAGCCTCCACGTTGCTATGTACCTCGCGGCGCATGGCGCGGTGAACCTGGCGTGGCGAGATGCCGAGGGAGCGAGCGACGTTGATAATCTGCGGAGGCTCGGGCTTCAGAGTCTGGGCAACCGTATCTTCAGGCTCAACGCGGCTGCCCTGACGCACGAGAACCTCGCCGGGGAAGGGCAGACGGCGCTCGATCCGGGCCATGGCGTTGGAGACGACGGGCGGAATGCCCTCGGGAATGTACAGCGACATTGAGGTAGGCTTTCGCTGCTTTAAACGCTATAGGCTAACCTGATTATAGCACACCAGACGCCCGGCGGCGATGGTGTGTACGCACATCGCTGCTATAATGGCGGCCAGAATAAGGGACAGGGATTCTGCATCTATCTGGATCGGCACATGTGACACATAACTGGGCGCGATACGCCCTGATCACCCTGACTGTGTTCGTCGCTGGGTGTGTGCCGTGTGAAACGCCCGTCGTGCGGCCGGAGTTCACCCGCACGGTCGATCTCAGCCATGTGGTGCGTGAGGACGTTCCCTACCTTCCCGGCGAGCCGCAGACGCAGATCAGTCGGGAGGCTGATGGCACGTTCAGGTACCTTCGGATCGGTGCTCGCACCGGCACCCTGCTGCGGATCATCGCCACGGCTGGCACTGATCCGACGACCATCGAACAGCTTTCACCGCACGACCTCGTGCTACCCGCAGTGGTGATCGACGTGCGTGACCGGGCACAGGATCAAGCCGGGTATCAGTTCAGTGTGCAGGAGCTAGAGAACTGGGAGCGCCGCAATGGCCGCGTCCCCCAAGGCTCGCTGGTGCTGCTGGTGACGGGGTG
Organism: uncultured Oscillochloris sp.; assembly: GCA_903877945.1. Lineage (GTDB taxonomy): Bacteria > Chloroflexota > Chloroflexia > Chloroflexales > Chloroflexaceae > Oscillochloris. The sequence continues at coordinate 1,972 of CAIRFY010000492.1, forward strand.
GGATATGCGCTGGAGCGACCCAGGTGCCTACCTTGATCTTGACAGCACGAGCCGGTCGCAGGCTCCTGCCTTTGGTGATAAGGCGGCGATAACCCTGCTAGAGGATCGAGGGGTGATGGGACTGGGCATCGACACGCCTGGAACAACCGCTGTGCCCGCCCCAGGCTACCGGCTTCTGCTAGAAAATCTGACCAACCTGGAGCAACTGCCGCCAACCGGGGTCACTGTGGTGGTGGGTGCGCTGAAGATTCAGGCCGCCCAGATGAGCCCGGCGCGGGTGATCGCGCTGGTGCCGTAGCTTTAAGGATGAGAGATCTGCCCTCACCCCCCAGCCCCCTCTCCCTGAACGGGAGAAGGGGGGCCGGATGCGTCCTGCTGCGGAATCCCCCCTCTCCCTGTAAGGGAGAGGGGCAGGGGGTGAGGGGGCAAGGTCAGCGCTGAGATTGCTTATTCGAACAGTATTGAGCTTTAGGCATGGTTCAAACCAGCTTAACAATTCAGCGACGAAACGATGACGCGGTGAGGCGCTCCGTATCGCCTCATCGCCTCATCGCCTCATCGCAAGA
>CAIRFY010000493.1 GCA_903877945.1 uncultured Oscillochloris sp.
CGAATCACCGAATCACCGAATCACCGAATCACCGCGTCACCGAATCACCGCGTCACCGCGTCACCGAATCACCACGTCACCGCGTCACCGATATGAGGGGTGATCATGAGTATTGCGGAGTCTCCTCCGATCCTGGTTGAGCTGCTAGAGCAGTCGGCGCAACGCCACCGCCACCTCTGCCCACGCCAGGTGATCGGGGTGCGGATAGGCTTGTACGCCGGGGCGTTGCTGGGCTTGGAGTTGCCCCAGTCCAACAAGCGCCTCGTGACCTTTGTTGAGACTGACGGTTGCTTCACCGATGGGGTGAGCGTGGCTACCGGCTGTTGGATGGGCCGACGCACCATGCGCCTGATGGACTACGGCAAGGTGGCGGCGACCTTTGTGGACACGCAGACGGGGCGGGCGGTGCGGATCTGGCCGAATCCGGTGGCCCGCGACCTGGCCCATAGCTACGCGCCAGACGCGCAGAGCCGATGGGACGCCTACATGGCGGCCTATCAGGTGATGCCGGATGACGAATTGCTAGAAGCCCGGTTCGTCACACTCAGCATTGACCTCAAGGCACTCATCAGCCGCAACGGGGTGCGGGCCGTATGCGACGACTGTGGCGAGGAGATCCTCAACGAGCGTGAGATTGTCCGTGATGGGGGTACCCGCTGCCGAAGCTGTGCCGACGGGGCCTATTACCGGCTGGATACATTGGTGGGGCGAGTCGGGTGAGCGCCGCGATCATCCTTGCGGGCGGGCGCAGCGCCCGCATGGGCCAGGATAAGCGTCGGCTGCGCCTCTGGGGGGCGCATGGCCCGACCCTGCTGGCGCACACGGTTGCACTGGTGGCGACCGTGTGCGCCGAGGTGATCGTAGTGCTGCCCGACCCGGAGGAGTGGCCCGACCTGCCTGTGCGACTGGTGCCCGACGTCTACCCAGGGGCAGGCCCGCTCGGTGGGTTAGCCAGCGGCCTAGCGGCCCTGGTGGCGGATCGGGCGCTGCTCCTGGCGTGCGATATGCCACTGATCCAGCCCGACCTCCTACGTGCCATGCTGGCGCTGCCGCTCGATGGTGATGCGCTGGTTCCGCAGCGGCTCGCCGTCCAGGGCGAGCCGCCACACGCCCAGGACGGTGAGCCGCTTCTCGCCGTCTACCGCAAGACATGCCTCCCTGCCATCACGGCCTGTCTTGCGGCAGATGAACGGCGCATGGGGGCGGCGCTGGGCCGACTCGCCGTGCGCTCCCTCCCTCCCGCGTGGTGGATACGCTTCGACGCGGATGGGCGCTCGTTCCTCAACCTCAACCGACCCGAGGATCTCGCACGCGCCGCGCAGATGATCGACGCGACGCAACCTGCTACTTTCTAAGTGATCACACGTGATCACCTAAAAATTCCTGCTTCATCCCAACGTGCCACCCTAAGGATGGTCTTATCGTCAGTCCACAGGCCGGTTTTACGTCTCGACGTAGCTACAACCGAGACGGCTAGTTCGGCACGGACACACCCGAGCGATTGGTCACAAACCGAATAATCGTGGTTATCGAACATCCCGCTTGCGATCATGATGCGGAGTATAGTACACCCGTGTGTATTTTGCAAAGGCTAGATTAAAGCTCCCCCAGCCTGACGCGGAGTCCCCCACCGCGCCTATCCCACCCCACATCTTCGCCCAGATGAAATGATCGTTGACATCATACTTACTGATGAAGGCATCCGCATCGCCGTGGCTCGTATGCGGGTCTGAGGTTCTGGTTGTCCCGGCACAGATCGTACCGTCTTTGTGAGGAGCGCTCAACTCGCTGTCAATTCATGCCTGCACCCCTCGCACATCTCCCGCTTGACAATGATCAGATGCCTGCGTATAGTGCTATGACGGTTAGAGGGTCTGTTTTACGCTGCCCTGGGCTGCATTTTTCTCTCTCGTGTTGTTGAGCTGCCGAATGGACATGGTCTATTCGGTCGCAGAAAGACTCTATGGGCGATAAAGTTGTCATCGTTGAGTCGCCAGCAAAGGCGAAAACGATCCAGAAATATCTCGGGAAGGGCTACCGAGTCACCTCCAGTATGGGCCACGTTCGCGATCTGCCGAAGCGCGATCTCTCGATTGATGTTGAGCATAACTTCGAGCCGGTCTACGAGGTGACGAAGCCGAAGGTGGTGAGCGACCTGCGCCAGGCGATTCGTGGTGCCGACGCGATCTATCTCGCGACTGACCCCGACCGCGAGGGCGAGGCAATCGCGTGGCACATCACCCAGGCGGTGAATGTGCCGGAGCGCACGCCTATCTACCGTGTGGTCTTTCAGGAGATCACCCGGAGCGCGGTGCAGCAGGCGATCAATAACCCACGCGAGATTGATGGTAACTTGGTTGACGCCCAGCAGGCCCGCCGCGTTCTCGACCGGCTCGTTGGCTACCAGCTCAGCCCGCTGCTCTGGGATAAGGTGAAGCGTGGGCTGTCGGCTGGGCGTGTCCAGTCGGTGGCGGTGCGCCTGATCGTTGAGCGCGAGCAATCGATTGAGGCGTTTGTCGCCCAGGAGTATTGGTCGATTGAGGCTGATCTCGCGAAGCAGGGCGGCGCGACGAAGCGCGATGCCTTCCGCGCTGTGCTGATCGAGCGCGATGGGAAGAAGCTCGATAAGTTTGCGGTGGAGAACAAGGAGCAGGCTGATGCGATCATCACCGACCTCGGCGGTGCGCGCTATGTGGTACAGAAGATCGTCCGCCGCGATAAGCGCCGGAGCGCGGCTCCGCCTTTTACCACCAGCACACTCCAGCAAGAAGCTGGGCGTAAGCTCGGTTTCAGCGCGAAGAAGACAATGACCCTGGCCCAGCGCCTCTATGAGGGCGTGGATATTGGTGGCGAGGAGGGCACTGTTGGTCTGATCACGTATATGCGTACCGATAGCACGAATGTGGCCGCTGAGGCTCAGCAAGAGGCGCGTGCGGTGATCGGTGATCTCTATGGCTTCGATTACCTGCCCGATAAGCCGCCCGTCTATAAGACGCGGGCTAAGGGTGCCCAGGAGGCTCACGAGGCTATCCGCCCCACGAGTAGCGCCCGCCGCCCCGAGCAGGTGGCATCGAAGCTCGACCGCGATATGCTGCGGCTCTACGATCTGATCTGGAAGCGTTTTGTGGCCAGCCAGATGGCCCCCGCTGTCTTTGATAGTACGACGGTGGATATTGGGGCGTTTACCCGTGACACGGGGACAGGGAGACACGGGGACACGGGGACAGGGAGACACGGGGACACGGGGACAGGGAGACACGGGGACATGGGGACTGCGACGGGTAAGTCTCACCGAGTCACCCAGTCACCGAGTCACCCAGTCACCGAGTCACCCAGTCACCGAGTCACCGAGTCACCGAGTCACCCAGTCACCCAGTCACCCAGTCACCCAGTCACCCAGTCACCCTACACCTTCCGCGCTACGGGCAGCGTGCTGAAGTTCCCCGGCTTCCTGGCCGTCTATAACGTGAGTCTGGACGAGGGCGAGGAGGATGAGGACCGCGAACGACGGTTGCCTCCGCTCGCTGAGAACGAGCTATTGAGCTTGTTGGCTCTGCTGCCCATTCAGCACTTTACGGAGCCGCCGCCGCGCTTCACGGAGGCGAGCCTGGTGAAGGAGCTTGAGCAGCTTGGCATTGGTCGGCCATCGACCTATGCGTCGATCATCTCGACGATCCAAGATCGCGAGTATGTCGAGCTGTCTGAGAAGAAGCTGATCCCCACGACCCTCGGGCGCGTGGTCACCGATCTGCTGGTTAAGCATTTCCCGAAGATCGTCGACTATGATTTCACGTCGTCGCTGGAGCAGCAGCTCGACGATATCGCCGACGGCGCAAAGCGCTGGGTGCCGGTGTTGCGCGAGTTCTATGGCCCGTTTCAGGCCACCCTCGCGACCGCGAAGCACGAGATGCGCAATGTGAAGCGTGAGGAGATCTTCACCGATGTGATCTGCCCGAAGTGTGATCAGGGTCGCCTGGCGATTAAGTTTGGGCGCAACGGCGAGTTCCTGGCCTGCTCACGCTATAGCAAGAAGAGTGAGCCGGAGTCTTGCGATTTCACCAGCGACTTCCACCGTGAACCCGACGGTACGATTGTTATTGATAAGGCAAGTGCCCCCGAAACCAGCGATGTGATGTGCAACCTCTGCGGCAAGCCGATGGTGATCAAGAAGAGCCGTTTTGGGCCGTTCTTGGGCTGCTCTGGCTACCCTGAATGCGCGAACACGCGCCGCATGGGCAAGGACGGCAAGCCGGTGCCGCTGCCCGTGCCCACCGGCGTGGCCTGTCCTAAGTGCAGCGAGGGCGAACTGATGGGGCGGCGCGGTAAATTTGGTCGGCCCTTCTACGGCTGCTCGCGCTATCCCAAGTGTGACTATGCCACCAACAGTCTTGATCCGCTGGCTGCGGTAGTCCACACGGAGCCGGTGGCCAAGCCCGAGTCGGCTGTGGTGAAGAAACCTGCAGCCAAGCCCGTAGCCAAGCCCGCAACCAAGCCCGCAGCCACGCCTGCGGCCACAGCACGACGCACCACAAAAAAGAGCGCCTGAGGCGAGTCTTTCCGCACAAGAAAAAGGTGATGGGGTGTGACGCAGTCACACCCCATCACCTTTTTTTTCTTAGATAACCATGCGATTCGCACACAACACCCGATGAAAATGGACGCTGATGCCCGGCTATCGGCTATTGGCTATCGGCTATCGGCTATTTTTACCTCAGATGCGCGCCATCACACCGCGTTGATCGGATGCTCTTCCTCGCCAGGGTCATAGCCCATTTTAATCCAGCCACGCTTAATCGCATAGATCACCGCCATCGTGCGGTCATTCACCTGGAGCTTCGAGAGGATCGAGGTAATATGGTTCTTCACCGTCTGCCCGCTGATGTTGAGTTCGACGGCGATCTCCTTATTTGAGAGGCCACGGGCGATACAGTCAAGAATCTCGATCTCGCGGCTGGTGAGCGGCGCGAAGAGGATGCTGGTCTGCTCATCCTCGCTGGCGGCCAGTTCGCGGAACTGGTGGAGTACGCGGGTGGCGACGTTGGGTTTGGCCAAGACCGAGTCGTTGATCAGGTAGCGACCGGTGGCAACCTTGCGAATATAGGAGAGCAGATCCTCGGGGTTCACATCTTTGGACGAGTAGGCGGCGGCACCGACCTTGATCGCCTGGAAAAGCTGGTCATCGTCCTCATAGACGCTCAGCACAATAATGCCGATGTGCGGGTCGCGCCGCTTGATCACGCGGGCGACCTCTAGGCCGTTCAGGCCGGGCAGATTAATATCAACCAGCACCACATCCGGGTTGAGGCGCTCAGTGAGCTTGATCGCCTCCTGTCCGTTCTCCGCCTCGCCCACAACCTCTATATCAGCAGCGTCCTCCAGAGTCCAGCGGATGCCTTGGCGGAACAGCGGGTGATCATCAATGATCAGAACCTTAATTTTTGCAGGCGTCGGCATCCTTACGTTCCTCGTCATCTCTGTATAATTGGTAGACGTATTGCCACCTCTGTCCCGTAGCCATGCTTGGTCGTGACAACAAAGTGGGCACCTACCAATTCCGCCCGCTCGCGCATACTCGTGAGCCCCCAGTTCTCGCGTCCGGCCCGGCGGACAACCTCGCGGGTATCGAAGCCTGGCCCCTCGTCGCGCACAGTGAGCTGGAGCACGCCCTTGCGCACGGTCAGGATCACGTGAACGGGGGCACCACGGGCGTGCTTGTGGGCGTTTTGGAGTGACTCCTGCACGATTCGGTAGAGTACAATTTCTGTCTCATTGGGCAGACGCGGCAGCGGCTCGGCATCGAAGCTCACCTGTGCGCTGACCGTATCGCGGTAGCGGCGCACATAATCGCTGAGGGCTCCGACCAGCCCTTGCTCGTCGAGCTTACCTGGCCGTAGGTCGGCGATAAAGCGCCGCACCTCGCGTAGCCCCTCGCGGGCCGACTCGCCCATCTGCCCGAGTATCTCGGCCAGTCGCTCGACGCGCTGGGCCTTGAGCAGGTTCTGACAGTGTTCGAGGCCCATCAGGGCGTTGGCGAGAACCTGGGCCGGGCCATCGTGAACCTCGCGGGCCAAACGGATGCGCTCCTCCTCGCGGCCCATAATCACCTGGGCGCGCAGCGCCTGCACCCACGGGTCGCTCGGCTCACCCTCGCCGCCGCCGCTGAGGGTGGCGCTGCTCATATCGATCTGGCGCACAAGCTGGTCGAGTTGGCGCAAGGCGCGCCGCCCCGACTCGTACTCTCCGGCGAGTACTTCGTGGTCGGCCCGCAACTGCTGTTCGCGCTCCGCCAGGGTTACGGTGCTGGGCAGCCCACGATCAATAGCGAAGCGGAGCTGCAGGCTTGCCTCGTCGAGGAGCCGCGCCGATAGGCGTAGCTCGTTCTCGATCAGGGCATAGCGTTGCTGGGCAGACTGGTGCAGCTCGCGCAGTCGCGTGAGTTGCTCCGCGATAATCACATGGGCGGCATCAAGCAGCGCTGATGGCTCGGCGCTCACAGCCCAATCTCCATTCCGTAGATCCGTAAAGCGGCTTCAGTATAGCACAGCGTACAGCATAGCGGCAACCGTCGCTCAGTCATCACCAGGGCATGAGCAAAGTCAGCTCCGGCCCCCTCACCCCCTGCCCCTCTCCCTCACGGGGAGAGGGGGCTGGGGGGTGAGGGCTGCCCGGCACCTTTGCAACTCCCCTTGCAAGGCTTTGCAAAGGGAATATTCATTATTTGTACTTGTTGACACAAGCTCGATAATAGGTATAATTTCAGTGTATAGTCACATTTTTTTTCGCCACTTCCGCTCTCTCTCGTTTGTCAACATCCAGGGACTGGCGCATATGTCCAAGGGCCGTCTGGTGGCCGACTTCATTGCGCTGACCGCGAGCCTTGACCCGGTGCTGGGTGAGGTTGATCGCGAGGGAAGGATGTCGGGTGCAGCGCATCACACGAACATGGCAACCCAATGAGACGTCAATACATCATCATCAGTGCCGTCTGCTGGTTTATTCTGGTTGCCGTCTCAGCTATCTGGAACATCAGCCAGATTGAGGGAGCGCATCAACAGGCTGATGTGCAGGTGGCAAAATCTTTCTTTGAGCTGATCGTCACCGTGCGCGAGTGGAACGCCCAACATGGTGGCGTGTATGTACCGGTCTCAGATCTGATTCAGCCGAACCCGTATCTCAAAGTTCCTGACCGAGATATTCATTTGCCCAACGGGATGATGTTGACCAAGGTGAACCCGGCGTACATGACTCGGCTGATTGCTGATCTGGCGCAGAAGGGCAACCGGCTTCGCTTTCATATCACCAGCCTGAAGCCGATCAACCCTGGTAATGCGGCGGATGTCTGGGAAACCCAGGCTCTCACGTCGTTTGAGACTACAGCGCTGCTAGAATCATATACCTGGAATGATCGATCTCAGATCTTCACATACATGGCACCGTTGATCACCCAGTCGAGTTGCCTGAAATGTCATGAACAACAGGGCTACAAGGTCGGCGATGTCCGTGGCGGGATCAGCGTCTCCTTTCGCTCGGAGCCGGTGACGATCTGGCCCATTTTGCTGAGCCATACGCTCATCGCCCTGGTTGGGATGGTGGCGATCAGTGTCTTTGGACAGCAGTTAGCGCGTGCCTTCGCCGATCTTGAGCGGCTATCACAGATCGACAGCCTTACCCAGCTTTATAATCGCAGACACTTTGATCTCTATCTCCACCGCGAGTTTTTACGTAGCAGACGACAGGAATCGCCATTATCGGTTATTCTCTGTGACGTAGACTACTTCAAGTCCTATAATGACATTTACGGGCATCAGGCCGGTGATAACTGCCTGCGGCAGATCGCCGCCGCGCTCGCTGCTACCGTGAAACGACCGGGCGATCTGATTGCGCGCTATGGCGGCGAAGAGTTTGTGATGGTGCTGCCGGACACGACTGCCGCAGGAGCCATCGCCATCGCCGAACTGGTGCGCGCCAAGATTGAAACGCTCAATATCAGCCACAAAGGGAGTCAGGTGAGCAATCACGTGACCATTAGCCTTGGTGTTGCGGCCTTGTGCGGGGATCTGAAGGAAGAAGTTTTACTGGAGCGGGCCGACCAGTCTCTCTATCAGGCCAAGCATGCGGGAAGAAATACGGTTGCTAGTGCTGTCATGTCGCAAACGGTGTAAGGGAAAGCGTGACCGTGAGGCTAAGCGGCGGCTCTACTCGCGGCGCAGCGTCCACGAGTACTGGATCGCTGACTGGCGTGCGGAGCAGGTGGCAGTCTACCGCCGTCAGGAGGCCGAGCTACGCCATGTGCAGACACTCTTGCGCGGCGAGACGCTCACCTCGGCCCTGCTGCCCGGTTTCGCCTGTGTGATCGACCGCTTCTTTGATCTGTGATCGCAAGAGAGACGAGGTTCAGTTCAGCTTTACTGTTTGTGCCGTTGGTCGTGGGCGCTTCAGCGCCAAGTGGCTGAATCTGTCACTCCATTTCAGTAGATCCTCTCTTGGTAACACACATGGATCATAACGAGAGCATTGAGGCCCTGCTGGCCACGCCCGAGGGGTCACAGCTCGCCTTCGCCCGCGAGAAGACCCGGCTCGACGATCTGGCGGAAACACTGGTGGCCTTTGCCAATGCCCAGGGCGGCACGCTGGTGCTGGGGGCGACGGGGCGGGCCAGGGCGCGGGCGGAGGGGGTGCGCGATCTGGCGGCGGCCCGCGAGCTGTTGCTGGAGGCGGCGCTGGCCTGCACGCCCCCGCTGATCCTGCCGCTGCCGCACGCGGCACAGTCCGGCGATGCCATACTATTGCTGGCCAGCGTGCCATCGGGACTCTCGCAGGTCTACAGCCTGCACGGCAAGTACCTGCGCCGCGAGGGCGGCACTAACCAGCCCCTGGCCCCCGACGCCCTGCGCCGCCTGCTGACCGAGCGCGGCGATGTGAGCTGGGAGCGTGGTGCGCCCGAGGGTGCCCGCACCGATGAGCTTGATCCGCACAAGGTCAACGCCTACGCCCGGCGGATTGACCCCGAGGCCGAGATCGAGCCCCTGGAGTTGCTGCGTCGGCGTGGCTGTGTGGTGATGCGTGCGGAGCGGAACGATACGTCTTCTTCCCCGACTCTTATTCCCACCAACGCCGGTATGTTACTCTTCGCACGCAGCGTTGAGGAGCGATTCCCGCAGGCCGAGATTACGCTGGTGCAGTACCGTGGACACGACATGGCCGATGCCTTCGAGCGCGAGGATGTGCGCGACACTCTGCCCGAGGCGGTGCGCAGAGCCGAGCGTTGGCTGATGGAACATATGCGTCGGGGCAGCCGTATGGCGGGCCTGGAGCGTCAGGACTGGACGCAGTTTCCGCCGGGCGCGGTGCGCGAGGCGCTGGTGAACGCGGTGGCCCACCGCGACTACAGCGTGCGCGGTGAGGGCGTGCGGATCGGGATGTTCGCCGACCGTCTGGAGTGCTACTCGCCCGGTCGCCTGCCCGGCCATGTGACCCTGGAGAACTTGGTGGCCGAGCGATTCTCGCGCAACGAGGGTCTGGTGCAGGTGCTGGCCGACTTCGGCCTGATCGAGCGGCTTGGCTACGGGATCGACCGCATGCTGCGCCAGATGGGGGACGCTGGGCTGCCGCCGCCGCAGTTCCGCGAGACGGCGGCGGGCTTCCTGGTGACGCTCCCGGGTCAGCCGGTGGAAGCGCTCGGCCCCGAGGGTCTTGATACCCGCGAGTGGGTGCGCCAGGGGTTCAACGAGCGCCAGATCGCCGCCTTGATCTTCCTGGCCGAACAGCGCCGCATCACGAACCGCGATCTCCAGGATCTTCACCCCGACGTAAGCCCCGAGACGATCCGCCGTGATCTGGCTGACCTTGTGGAGCGCGGGGTGCTGCTGCGCGTCGGTGAAAAGCGGGCCACGTATTACATCATGAAGTAGGGGCGAAGCGGACGCATCAGCCAGGGAGTGATGCCTGTTCCCTGTCCCCCACCGTCAATGGCTTGCCCAGCCACGCCTCGTACATATCGGCGAAGCGGCCCGCGCTGATCGCCGCGCGCACCTCAGCCATCATGTTCAGCAAGAATGCCACGTTATGCAGACTCACCAAGCGGATTCCTAGGATCTCCTTGGCCTTGAAGAGGTGATGGATGTAGGCCCGCGAGAAGTTCTTGCACGTGTCACAGGCACACCCAGGCTGGAGCGGGCCATCGTCGTCGCGCAGAGCGGCGTTGTGGGTGTTCAGCCTCCAGCGCCGGGGGCCGATCCTCACTCCCTGTCCCTCATCCTCAAGGGGCGAGGGAAGATTCCGCACCAGGGCCGTACCGTGGCGGCCCAGTCGAGTCGGACTCACACAGTCGAACATATCGATCCCGCGAGCCACCCCTTCCAGCAGGTCGTCCACATCGCCCACGCCTAGCAGGTGGCGCGCCATACCATCGGGCATATACGGTACGGTCATGTCCACCACATCGTACATCTGGGCCTTATCGCCGCCCAAGGAGCCGCCGATACAGAGGCCATCGAAGCCCATCGCCCCAATATGCTCGGCGCTGGCCCGCCGCAGGTCAGGGAAGACCCCGCCGTGGACGATCCCGAAGAGGTACTGCTGAGCATTCGGCAGGCTGGTCGAGTCACGCTCACGATGGGTCGTCAGGCAGCGCGCCGCCCAGCGGTGAGTGCGCTCCATGCTCTGGCGCGTATACTCGTAGGTAGCCCGGAAGGGCGGCAGTTCGTCGAAGCAGACGATAATGTCGGCCCCCAGGCCGTGCTGGATCTGGATCGAGCGCTCGGGCGTAAAAATGTGCCGCGACCCGTCAAGGTACGACTTGAAGATAACCGCGTCCTCTGTCACCTTGACCATACCCTGGAGCTGCTGGGCGTGCTGCGGGCGACGGCCCTTGATCTCGTCAGCGATGCCGCCGTAGACCAACGAGAAGACCTGAAACCCGCCGCTATCGGTGAGGATCGGCCCCCGCCAACTGCTGAATCCGTGCAACCCGCCGTGGCGAGCGATCAGCTCGTGGCCTGGCTGAAGGTAGAGGTGGTAGGTATTGCCCAGGATGATCGACGCGCCGTGGTCGCGCAACTCCTGAGGCGACAGAGCCTTGACCGTGCCGCGTGTGCCAACCGGCATAAACACCGGCGTCGCCACATCGCCGTGAACCGTGCGGACAACCCCAGCCCGCGCCCGGCTGCGCGTATCTCGGGCGGTGATGCTGAAAATGCTCATGCTGCCAAGTATAGCAGAATTGTTGTCATAGCCCTGCCCAACAGTAACACTGATCCCGATCTTGTCTAATACTGCTATACTGTGGTAGTATCCCGCATGTTAAAGGTAACAGACCAAAAGGGCATTATGACTGATTCACCAACAGCACAACAGCCATCGCCCGATTCTCCGAGCGACGACCTATTTCTTGGTGAGACGACCGGCGTGGTGGTTGCGTTTTACCACGTTCACGGCTTTATTCGCACCGTCGACTTTGGCGAGATCTTCGTCCATGTATCAAAGCTACCGGATGGTCTCACGGATCTCAAGATCGGGCAGCACGTCCACTTCCACATCTCCAAGGGGGCACGTGGACGCTACGCGCATGAGGTACAGATTCTCAACGAGGGTGCAATCGATCCGTCGGAGGTCTTTACTCCCACAAAGTCTGCCCGTGTATTGAACAAGGAAGAGATCGCAATAATCGCCCACCGGCTTGGCGAAAACAATCCGTACGTGATCAGCCAGATCAGTCGATTGTTCTATCACTTTGGCTCCGATGTCATCAAGGAAATCCTCGCGGAGACGGAACAGATCGAAACAGGGGACGGTATGCTCCTGCCTGATGGCTCGCGCCGTCGGACGCCTGGGGGCGTGTTCTTCTTCCTGGCTAAAAAGCGGCTTTCCCCAGACGACAGTGCGCGTATCTTTTCATCGCAGTTCGCGCAGAAAAAGCGCAAGCAGGACGGACCGCCGCAGGAGTCGGCAGCGACGCCGAGGACGCCCACGCCCGCCCCGGCTCCCGTTATCGTCGTCACCTGGGAGATGCGCGGGCCACTGATCAATGAGGCGAGAGTAGGACAAGGGAAGGCGACAACCGTGAAAGTAACCGTTATTGGTAAGCCGACGTCCGTGGTTGAGCGCGGTAACACTGTCATCCTCATGCTCACCTACACTGGCCCGCTGCCGTCCATGCCAAAGGGCGTCCCCATCCCAACGGTGGTGCCGCCGACGACCTATGTGGTCTATGTGTCGGCGAAGCAGTGGCGTGGGGTGGCTGCGGCGATACAGGATCCTGAGGACGTTCTGATCATCGAGGGAGCGCAGGCGTGGGATGCGGAGCAGAAGGCCATTGCGGTCTATACGACGAAGATTTCAACGAAGCTGCAGCAGCGGGCCAAGCGACCGGCTCCACCGGCTGAGCAGCCACCACCAGCATAGGCATCGTGCGAACCGTCTTGTGGTTCGCTGACAAGAATACAACCACAACGCCTCCCAACCGGGAGGCGTTGCTGTGGGTTGCGATGTGGGAGCAGACCTACAGCCGGGTGGTCTGGGTGATATAGCGAAAGAAGACGATCACATTGCCGAGGCGGATGCGCGTTCGGTCGCGCAGGGCGACAGTGCTATTGGGAGCCATCGGCGCGTCGTTGAGGAAAGAGCCGTTGGTACTCCCGAGGTCGGTGAGCGTCCATTGGCCTGCGGCGAGGCGCAGGACGGCGTGTTGTCGGCTGACGCCCTGGGCGCTGCCGCCGACCGGGTGTAGGTCGATGTCGGGGGCGGCACCGGCGGTTGCGTCGTACCAGCCGATCATGTAGGTGCCCTTGGCCGGGTCAAGCGGAATGCGCTGGTTGTTGGGCAGCACCAGTTCGCAGGGCACCATCGCCGACGGTGCGGCGGGGCGGGTCATTTCTTCGTACTCCTGCTCGAACTGGCGCATCTCGGTGCGGTGGCGCTCAAGCAGCGTGATCAGACGCTCCTGTTCCTGCTCCAGAGTCGCGATGTCTTTGCGTTTGCGCTCAATGTCGCTGATGCGGGCCAGGATCTTCTCATTCTGGACAATCAGCCCGCGCAGCCGCTGGAGATCGCCCTCGCGCAGGTTGAGGTCGGCGCGAGCCTTGGTGATCCCATCCTCGGTGATCCGTCGCAGGGTCTCGTTCATCCCGGCGAGGGCGCGCTCATTGCTACTCACCCAGTCGCGCAGTTGTTTCACGTCCTTCTCCAGAACTGCGAGTTGCTTGCGCGTGTCCTGGGTCTCCTTCTCAATCGAGGTGCGGTCGAGCATAGGTCGCTCCTTCAGGAACAGACAGCGGGCGTCATACGGTAGGACGTTTATCTGGTGGCTAAGGTTTCATGCGGTGGTGGAAACAACAAAGCCCCCGCCCGCAGGGGATCGGGGACCACTGTTGTGGGGCGCAGCGCTACTCGGTATCTACGTCGGTCTCAACCAGGAGATCGGCGAAGGCTCCGGTTTTGCCGCCGTCGTCAATACGGCGAGGACGGCTCGGTGTCTGCTCAGGCATATGTGTGTAGATCTGCGTGGTCGAGAGGAATGCGTGGCCAAGCCGTTCCTGCACCTCGCGTAGCTCAGCGCCGCCATCGAGCATATGGGCGGCAAACGAATGACGCAGGGTGTGCGGGGTCAGGTTATGGAGGCCCACCTGGTCGGCGTAGCCCTTGAGGATCAGCCAAAACCCCTGGCGGGTGAGCCGCTTGCCGCGATGGTTGAGGAACAGGCTGCCGCAGTCTTCACCGGCGCTGCGGGCGATCTGCGTGCGGGCAACATCGAGGTATTCTTCGACTGCAGTGGCCGCAGTGGGTGTCAGAGGCAACACACGCTCGCGACTGGCCTTGCCCGCGCAGCGCACAGTGACCGCATCAGGGGTGACATTAACTGTGTCAAGGGCCACCAGTTCGCTCACGCGCATACCGGTGGCGTAGAGCAGTTCAAGCATCGCCTTATCACGCAGCCCCTCGGGGCTACGCGATTGCAGAGGCAGTTCAAGCAGTTCGTCCATCTGATGTTGGGAAATCGCCTTGGGCGGGTAGCGATCCACCTTCGGTGAGTCGATCAGGCTGGTCGGGTCGTGGGCGATCACCTGCTGGGATGTCAGGTAGCCAAAAAACGACTTCACCGCTGCCGTTCGTCGGGCGACCGTGCTGGCGGCGTAGCGTCGCTCGTGCAGAAAGAGCATAAAGGCCAGCATGTCGTCGTGCGTGACGACCGACCAATCAGCCATCTGCCGCTCACGCAAGAATGTGCAGAGTTGGTCGAGATCGGTGCGGTACGCGGCGGTGGTATTGTCCGACATCTGCCGCTCGCCCGCCATATAAGCCAGGAAAGAGTCGACGTACTCATGCATATCGTGTCCTGCCGATGGTTCGGCCCCACAACAGGGCGCTGTGGACACAGAGAGGAAAATCGCTCATGGTGCGAGGTAGCGCGTATGGTACCGCAAAGCATAGGCAGTGTCAACCACGAATGCTGACGAATCAGGGCATGAGCAAAGTCAGATCCGGCCCCCTCACCCCCTGCCCCTCTCCCTCACGGGGAGAGGGGAGTTTCTTCATCAGGATGCGCTCGGCTCCCTCTCTCCCGTTCAGGGAGAGGGGGCTGGGGGGTGAGGGCTGTCCGGCGACCACACGACTTTGCACATGCCCTGGCTGACGAATTCACGAATGGCTCTCCAATGCACTATTCGTGGTATACTTCACCCGGTTTTGAAACAGATCGCAGGGTAGCGATGCGTACGAGGTTGATCTTTAACCCGACGGCTGGACATGCCGAGGCCAACGAGGCAGAACTGAACGCCGCCGCTGCGGTTTGGCGCGATCATGGCTGGCAGGTTGAGATGATGCCCACCACCGGGCCGGGCGATGGCCGACGGCTGGCTCGTCAGGCGGCCGAGGCGGGCTACGATCTGGTTGTGGCGGCTGGCGGCGATGGGACGATCAACGATGTGATCAACGGGCTGGCCGGAACCGCTACCGCGTTGGCCCCCCTGCCTCTGGGTACGATGAACGTGTGGGCGCGCGAGCTTCGGCTGCCGCTCCAGCCGCGAGCGGCGGCCACGGCAATGCTCGGTTGGCATGTGCGCTCGATTGACCTTGGCCGCGCTGGCGACCGCTACTTTCTGCTGATGGCCGGGATCGGCTTTGATGCGGCCATCACGGCGGGCGTGCGCGCCGATGAAAAGCGCCGCCTGGGCGCTCTGGCGTATGTGTTTCGCGGGATCGAGCAGACCTTGAGCGTGCGCGGTAGCCGCACCCGCATCCAGATCGATGGCCGTGTGCTGGCTGCCCGCGTCCTGATGGTGGTCATTGGCAATAGCCAACTCTACGGTGGTCTGGTAAAAATCACCCACCGGGCCAGCATCGACGACGGTATGCTTGATGTGTGTGTGATCCGTGGCGATAACGGGATCAGCGCCGTGCGCCACCTGATCGCCATCCTGCGCCGTCGCTACAGCCACGATCCCGAGATCGAGTACTACCGCGCCCGCTCCATCCAGATCACCGCCCGCCCGCGCCTGCCGGTGCAGGTCGATGGCGATGCGATTGGCATGACGCCGATGACCTTCACGGTTGCCCCGCGTGCGCTGCGTGCGCTGCTCCCTCCCGATTTGCCGGAGGATCTGGCTCAGCAGCCAGCACTTACGGCCAAGCGAGCCCGCCGCACCCTCCCGCGCCTCTTCCGCTGGATCTCGCGCCGCTAGTACAGCGTCCTGGTAGTCCGTACCGAGTCACAGACGCGAGGAGGCGAGGACGCGATGTGTCGCGCCCTCGCGCCCTCGCGTCCTCGCGTCCTCGCGTCCTCGCGTCCTCGCGTCCTCGCCCCGGTAGGTTCTTTGCGCTCATCCCCCTCCGTACAGCCCCCTAACAACCAGCGGGGTCACAAACCCCTCGATCAGTGCGCCAATCGCCACCAGGGGCAGGATGATCAGCACCCAGATTTTGGCGAAGGCGGCCAGTGACCAGAGCAGGTTCTGGCCGATGCTGAAGCCGGGCGGCGGGGCGAGCAGCGAGGCTCCAATGCGCAGGCCGAGGGCGGCGCTCAGCACGAAGACCGGAAGTTCGACGATGCCGTGGGGCAGCACGTAGGCCAGCACAAACTGGAGCGGGCTACCCGCACCCAGGGCCAGCCAGCTTCCGCCACGGGCGGCCAGGGTGCTGGAGATAAAGCCAATCTGACCGAAGGCCACCGCAGGCACCAGGAAGGCGAAGATGCCGAAGCTGAACACGGAGAAGAGGTTCGAGAAGATCGAAACGCGGATGTTGTTGCCAAAGACGGTCAGGGCCAGCATGGGCGAGGCATCTGGGGGATGGCCGATCTGCTTGAGAGCCTGATCAAAGCCGCTCACCCGGAAGTGGGTACCAATGGTGCCGCCAAGCAGCAGCCCGCCCACGGCCGCGATCATCGCGAACGCCAGCGGCAGCCGCAGTTCACGCAGCAGGGCCGGTAGCTCGCTACGATAGAAGCGCCGCGCCGAGAAGGGCAGCCCTGCGTAGGCTCGCGGGGACGTGCCAGCCGACTGATGCTCGCGGTAGAAGGTCAGGTAGGTGCCGACGATTTGCCACAGGCCCACATCGTCATGCTCGCGTGAGAGGATCTCCTCGCGGTTGAAGCTGGCCAGCCCGCTGCGAATAAGCGCCACCGCGATCACCGCCAGCCCCGCGATGAAATACCAGATGACATCGTAGCGCTCGGCGATGAAAAAGATCGCCTGGATCTGAATAACCACCGCTGTAGGCACAAGTACCGCTGAAGCCAGCAGCGTCGCTGCACGGACGCTACCAGCGTGGCTGGAGATCACCACCGCGCCGGACACCAGTAGCAACGTGATCACCGCGATCATCACCGCGATCTGGATCAACCGGATTGGGTCGACCATCACGTAGAAGTACAGCGCGGGGAAGTTGAGGTACGTCAGGCCGAGAAAGACCGCTATCGACAGCAAACTGCCGACCAGGGGTATCAACAGGGCCGAGATCAGCTTGCCCGTGTACAGGCTGCGGTCAGAGATGGGCATTGCCAGGAGCGATTCGAGACTGTTGCGCTCACGCTCGCCGACGAACGACTCGATGGCCGTGATCAGGGCGAAGCTGGCGGGAATGAAGCCCACCAGCAGCGCAGCGAAGGGCACCAGCCGCCCAAGGATCGACGCATCCCTTACGAAGCCCAGGGCGAACGGCATCGCCACCACCAGACCACCTGGCAACGCCAGCGTCAGTACTGCCAGTGGGACGAGTACGCGCCAGTCGCTCAGCACTTCGCTGAGTTCACGTCGGGCGATCAGCAAGATGGGGGATTTGAGATGAGCCATGAAAGATGGTCTGCGCCTCAGTCCACCACGGGCCATCTGAAATCTGAAACGAATCCTGCCCTGCGAATGCTCGCGTGAGAGGATCTCCTCGCGATTGAAGGTCGCCATGCCAACCCGGATCAGCAGGGCAGCCAGGGCCAGCAGGGCGTCAGCCACGAGCCACAGCTCGTCCCAACGGCTATTGATGATCAGCACCGCTTCTAGCTGTACCACCATGGCCGCCGGCAGCAAGATAAAGCTCGACATCAGATTGGCCGCACGCACGGTGGTGATGTGGGCAGAGATCACCACCGAGGCCGTCACCATCACCAGGGCCATGCAGCCCACGATCAGGAAGAGTAGGCAGAGCCTGGGCAGGGTGATCGCCGCAAAGTAGAGCTCGGGCTGAAAACCAAGCAGCATGTAAGCAAACATCAGCATTGCCACCACGCTGGATACCAGGGGCGTGAGCAGCGATGAGCAGAGCTTGCCCATGTAGAGGTCACGGTCAGAGATCGGCATCGACAGCAGCGACTCCAGGCTGTTGCGCTCACGCTCGCCCACAAACGACTCCAGGGCGGTGATCAGCGAGAAACTGGCCGGGATAAAGCCCACCAGCAGCGCGGCAAAGGGCATCAGCCGCCCGGCCAGGTTGTCGTCTTCGACATAACGCACCACCTGGCTGGAGGCGGCCACCAGCAACTGCGGGAAGATGAAGGTCAGCAGCAAGATCGGCGTGACAATCCGCCAGTCGCTCAAGGTGTCACGCACCTCGCGGCGGGTGATGGTGGAAATGGTGGAGATATTCATATTGCAGATTTTAGATTGCAGATTTGCCGCAACAGGACGCGCTGGAAGCTAGGTTAGATGGTGCCTAGTTTTGAAGCCATCGTACCTACCCCGTCCGGCTCTTGTGCATTGTGCACTGTGCATTGTGTATTCTCCTCCTCAGAAACAATCCGCAGATAGACCTCCTCCAGACGCTGGGGCATTTCGGCCAACGTGACGATAGGCAGGCCAGTGGAGGCGATTCGGGCGAAGATCTGCGGGTTAATCTGCTGGGGGTTGGGGCATCGGTAGCGCAGGGTGCTGGCCTCCTGCGACTCGACCGTCACCAGGTCGGCGAGGATTGCGACGGCGGCTTGGGCGGGGAAGGGTGCCGCGAGACGCAGTTCGTAGATCGGATTGCCAAGCAGTTGCCGGGTCAGTTCGGCAATAGTGCCCAGGGCGATGATCTGGCCGCCGCGAATGATCGCGATGCGGTCGGCGAGCGCCTCGGCCTCGCTGAGATTGTGGGTGGTGAGCAGGATGGATCGGTCGGCGGCGCGCAGTTCGCCGATGGCATCGCGCACCGTGCGGGCGCTCTGCGGATCCATCGCGGTGGTCGGCTCGTCCAGGAAGAGGACGGGCGGATCGTGGATGAGGGCGCGGACGAGGGCGATCTTCTGCTTCATACCCTTGGAGTAACCGTCGAGCTTACGCTCGCGGGCGTCCCAGAGGCCAAACTGACCCAGCAGCAACTCGGCGCGGGCGTGGCGCGTGGCCGCATCGAGGCCCAGCAGCGAGCCGAAGAAGTCAAGGTACTCCATCGCGGCCATGCGCCCGTAGAGGCCGGGGTACTCGGTGAGCAGGCCCACCTTCGAGCGCACCTTCTGGGCCTCGGTGACAACATCGTGGCCGCAGATGCGCGCATAGCCGCTGCTGGGCTTGAGGATCGCGCCGAGCATGCGGACAGTGGTAGTCTTCCCCGCGCCGTTTGGCCCGAGTAGGGCCAGCAGTTCGCCGGGCTGAATATTGAGGTCGATGCTGCGGACGGCCTGAAAGGTGCCGAACTGCTTGCTAAGCTGATATGCTTCGATCATCGACGGCTCCTGTGGTAGTGCTGGGGGATGTGTGAGCATAGTACGCTGCTTCCTTACACATTGTAGCGACTCCGCACGTGCGCCGCCATACCACAGGTGCTACCGTCTACGCACCTGAGTGCAGACGCCGTGCTACAATAGGGCGCGCCAGCGCCTATTACCGATGGAGCAATCAATGACTACTTTCGCCCTCAGCGCCGACTCGGCCCTTGACCACGTGATGATCGGCGGGCGACCCATCTACTACCGCCGACGCGGCGCGGGCATCCCGCTGCTGCTGCTCCACGGCTGGGGTGGCTCGTCGCGCTACTGGCGCGGCACGCTCGATGCGCTCAGCGACGCCCACGACATCATCGCGCCCGATCTACCCGGCTTCGGCGAGTCGCCGCCGCTCGATGGACTCGCCAATGTCCATCGCGTCGTCGATACCGTGGTCGCTTTTGCCGACCGGCTCGGCCTGACGCAGTTCGACATCAACGGCCACTCGTTCTCGGCCAGCGTAGCGGTCTACCTCGCGGCGCGCCACCCCGAGCGGGTGCGCCGCCTGGTACTCACCAGCTTCAGCACCTTCCGCAACGAAACCGAGCGGCGGATTGTGGCGAAGGTTCACAATATACTGGCCCTGTGGATGGCCCTGCGTCGCCCCTGGATGGCTAACCGGCGTATGTTCTACCGTGCCGTATCGAGTCGCTTCTTCTACCGCCTGCCCGCCGATGATCGTGTGCTGCGCGAGAGCTTCACCGACTTTCTGAAGATGGACAAGCGCACCTCACTGGAGAGCGCGGGCAGCGCGGGCGACCCGCTGATCAACCCGGCGCTGACCCAGGTGCGCGCACCGACTCTGATCATTGGGTCGCGCCACGACCGGATTATGCCGCCGGCGGGCACGCCTATGGCCGCCAAGCTCGTACCCAACAGTCGGCTGGTCTGGATCGAGCAGTGCGGTCACCTGCCTATGATCGAGCGACCCGATATGTACCATCGCCTGCTCAGCGAGTTCCTGGGCTAAGGCATGTTTCAAAATGGGTACATTCAGCTTGACAGTTCAGCGATGAGGCGATGAGGCGATGAGGCGATACGGAGCGCCTCACCGCGTCATCGTTTCGTCGCTGAATTGTCAATCTGGATTGAAACATGCCTTACAGCTCGTAGTGGGCGCTTCAGCGCCTGTGCGGCTGAAGCCGCAGAGCCGAGGGCTTCAGCCCCCCGGCGACGGCGACGGAACCCTACCTCAGTGTGCGGGAGGGCGGGCGACTGAAGTCGCGCCACGGGAGCCTACGGCTGGCCGCCCGCCTTCGCGGGCGGTTCCGGCGTCGGCGTAGGCCGACGCCCGGCGGAACGCCTCGCAG
>CAIRFY010000494.1 GCA_903877945.1 uncultured Oscillochloris sp.
ACGTTACCGTTCTGTGCGACCCTCACCCCCTGCCCCTCTCCCTCACGGGGAGAGGGGAGATTCCGCAGCAGAACGCATCCGACTCCCCCTCTCCCGTTCAGGGAGAGGGGGCTGGGGGGGTGAGGGCTGATCGGCGACAAACGGTAAAGGACCTGCGAACCTTATCAAAGATATAAAGGATTTTAGGGCGGTAGCCTTGGAAGGTGTGGCTCGGCCTATTCCAGGCCGAGGTACGCCTTCTGCACCGTCTCGTTCTCGCTCAGCGCCTTGGCGTTATCCTCAAGTACAATTTCGCCGGTCTGGAGGACGTAGCCACGGTGGGCGATACCGAGCGCCTGAAGGGCGTTCTGCTCGACCAGCAGCACGGTCATGCCCTGCGTGTTGATCTCCTGAATGATCTCGAAGATCTGCTCGACCAACACCGGGGCCAGACCCATACTCGGCTCATCGAGCAGCAACACGGAGGGCCGGGTCATCAGCGCCCGACCAATCGCCAGCATCTGCTGCTCGCCACCCGAGAGCGTGCCACCCTTCTGCACCAGCCGCTCGCGCAGACGTGGGAAGAGGGTCAGCACCCGCTCCAGATCATTGTGGTATGCCTCGCTGCGCGTATCGTGCAGATACGCGCCCATCTCCAGGTTCTCCAGCACCGTCAGCCGGGGAAAGATCCGTCGGCCCTCAGGCGACTGGGCCACACCCAGCTTCACAATTTCGTGGGGCGGGATCTGGTGGATGGGCTGCCCATTGAGCAGCACGCGGCCCTGGCGTGGGGTCAGCAGCCCCGAGATCGTGCGCAGCGTCGTACTTTTTCCCGCACCGTTCGATCCAATCAGGGTGACGATCTCGCCCTTCTCGATTCTGATCGAGATCCCTTTAAGTGCGTGGATTTTCCCGTAGTAGGTGTGGACATCCTGAAGTTCAAGCAGGGCCATACGGCTTCCTTCCCTACGCTGGCGGGTGTCCAGCCATGCCGGCCGCGCCCTTGCCGAGGTACGCCTCAATCACCCGTGGGTTCGAGCGGATCACCTGACCGTCTCCCTCAGCGATCTTTGTTCCGTAGTCGAGTACCGAGATCCGTTCGGAGATCGTCATGACGAGGCGCATATCGTGTTCGATCAGCACCACGGTCACGCCGAGTTGGTCGCGCAGACGGCGGATCAGGTTGGTTGCGTCCATCGTCTCATTCGGGTTCATGCCAGCGGTAGGCTCATCGAGCAGGATCAGCTTCGGGTCGCCCGCGAGGGCGCGGGCGATCTCCAGGCGGCGCTGATCGCCGTAGGGCAAGTTTTTTGCCAGCTCGTCGCGCTTATTGTCCAGGCTCACAAAGCGCAGCAACTCACGGCTGCGGTCGCGGGCTCTGCCCTCCTCGCGCCGCAGGCTCGGGCTGCGCATGATAATGTTCCAGATCGGGGCGTGTAGGTGGGTGTGCATGCCCACCAGCACATTCTCCAGCACGGTCATGTTATGAAACAGACGGATATTCTGGAAAGTGCGGCGCATGCCCAGGGCGGCGATCTGGTCAGGGCGCAGGCCGCCGATTGGTTTCCCATCAAAGATCACATCGCCCTTGTCGGGCTTGTAGATCCCGGTAAGGATATTGAAGAAGGTGGTCTTCCCGGCCCCGTTCGGCCCGATCACACTGACGATGCTACCCTGCTCAATGGTCAGCGTGACATCGTTCACGGCGGTGAGGCCGCCGAAGATCTTGGTGATATTCGTCGCTTCCAGCAGCGCCATCGCGACCTCCTTACAGATTGCCGATTGCGGATTGTGGATTGCCGATTGTGGATTGCCGATTGTGGATTGTGGATTGCAATCCACAATCCACAACCCACAATCCGCAATCAATTACGCCGTCGCCCCGGCGGATTCCTCGCTGGGCTCGTCCTCATCCTCGTGCAGCTCCTGGCGACGCCGATCCTCGGGCAGGATGCCCTCGGGGCGGAAAATCATCATCAGGATGAGCAGCAGGCCAAAGAGCAGTCGCTGGTACTGGGTCGGGTCAAAGGACTGCGGGATGGGTACACCGGCACTCTTGGCACTGCGCAGGATCTCGGCGATGCGCGGCAGGATCTGGAGGTTGAGCAGCGTCACCAGCACGGCCCCCAGGATGACGCCGGGGATATTACCCAGGCCGCCCAGGATCACCATCGAAAGAATGCTGATCGAGGTGAGCAGGTCGAAGGTAGGCGGGTTGATGAAGAGTTGCTTAGCGGCGAAGACCACGCCCATCGTACCGGCAAAGGACGCGCCCACACCGAAGGCCATCAGCTTCATTCGCACCAGCGGAATGCCCTGGGCGATTGCTGCCGTCTCATCCTCACGGATGGCCGTCCATGCCCGGCCAATGCGCGAGTTCTTTAGCCGACCCACAATCATGACGGTGATCAGCACAATCACTAACACCATGAAGTAGAAAAAGAACTGGTAGAGCTGATTATCATCAAGCTGCCTCAGGCCAATTGCTCTGAGCGCACCGCTGAAAAAAATCGGTGGGCGGGCAATATCCTTGATACCCTGCGCACCATTGGTGATATTGATGGGCTTATCGAGGTTCTCCGCCAGCACGCGGATCACCTCACCGAAGCCAAGCGTCACAATCGCCAGATAATCGCCGCGCAGGCGCAGCACCGGCAGACCGAGCAGCACGCCGAAGGCACCACCAATCATCAGGCCCACCAGGATGAAGCCATAAAACCAAACATTGGGAACAGGCACGGCCCCGCTGATCATCGCGCCGATCTGTGGGGTACTGAAGATCGACCAGATGTAGGCACCCACGGCATAGAAGGCCACATAGCCCAGGTCGAGCAGACCGGCAAAGCCGACCACCACATTCAGGCCGAGGGCCAGGGCCACATAGATCCCGGCCTGGGTGGCCACGTCAATGTAGTAGGGGTTGAGCGTGCCAAAGTAGGGCAAGACCACGCCGAGGGCAATCACACCGAGGGCCACCTTAAAGCCGATATGCACGCGGGTGCGGTAGACGATCAGTAGCAGCAGCAGAAACAGGATGAAGATAACGTCGGTGAGCAGGCTGGTGCGCGGGTTGAGCAGCAGCGTGAGCGAAGTGATCAGCAGGTACAGCGACAGGAAGGCGTAGCCGCCGGGGCCGCGACCGAGCAGCCCGCTCAGCCGATCCCAGGCGCCCGTGCCGCCCGTCTGCGGAGAACTCGTCGCCATATAAGCTACACCTTCTGCGTGGTCGCCTCGCCGAGCAGGCCCTCGGGGCGAAAGATCAGGATCAGGATCAGGATGCTGAACGCGGCGATGTCGGCGTAGCTGGCGCCCGAGAAGGCTCCGCCGGTGAAGAGCGAGAGGTACGAGGCGACGAATGCCTCCAGGAAGCCCAGCACAATCCCGCCAACCATCGCGCCGGTGATGTTGCCGATCCCGCCGAGCACAGCGGCGGTGAACGCCTTAATGCCGGGGATGAAGCCCATATACGGGTTCACCGTGCCGATGTTCATGCCGAACAACACACCAGCCGCCCCGCCGAGCGCCCCACCGATCAGGAAGGTCAGCGAGATGATCTGATTGACGTTGATCCCCATCAGGCTGGCCGTGGCGCGATCCTGGGCCACCGCACGGATGGCCTTGCCGAGACGGGTGGCATTCACCAGATAGTTGAGGGCCAGCAGCATCAGCAGCGCAGCGACGATAAAGATCACCGCCTTGGGGCCGATCAGCACCGGGATGCTGCGCGCACCCAGCGGGATACTGGCGAGTTGGAATGCCTTGCCGAAATCAGGTGTCTCAAAGCGTGCGTTGAAGCCCAGAGGCGTATTGGTGGCAATCATACGCACAGCGTCTTGCAACACCAGCGACATCCCAATCGCCGAGATCAGCGGTACCAAGCGTGGCGCATTGCGCAGAGGCCGGTAGGCAATTCGCTCGGTGCCCATCGCCAACAGGCCACTCACCGTCATGCCCAGGAGTACCGCGATGATCACAAAGAGCAGCGCGGGCATCGTGGACATCACGCCCCACTGATTGAGCAGATAGGCCACCCCCGCGCCCACAAAGCCGCCGACCATAAAGATCTCACCGTGGGCGAAGTTAATAAACTCCAGCACGCCGTAGACCATCGTATAGCCAAGGGCGATAGTGGCAAAGAGGAACCCGCGCACGATCCCGTCAATGATCACCTGGGGCAGAATAGCCACGGCAGTCTCAAAGATTTTCGGGTCGCTGCGGCTGAGCAGAAAGGCCAGAACCACGACAATCACGCCGAGAACCGCCGCGCTGCCCACGGTAAAGACAAACAACTGCCCAAGGGGAAGAAAGATAACCCGCAGCAGCTCTGCGAGTGTCCGCTGGCTTGAAACCCTGCGTATGGGAGCCTTCGCCTCAGCAGCCATGAATCCCTCGTCTATCTGCTCGTGTACCACACCATATAAAAACTCTGGTTCACGGCCACAGAAAGACGCAGAAGCCCACAGAAATATATATTTTCCTGTGTTTTTTCGTGTTCTTCTGTGGCAAAATCTTGTTGTACTACTACGGTGAAATTGCCAGCAGAGCTGGCAATTTCACCGTAGAGATCATCTGTGGTTCGTAAACGTCGAACGACGCTGGCGCATAGGCACCAGCGTCGTCCGGGAGAACCGCCTACTTCGGCGGGGCGATCTCGATACGTGAGGCAAGCTTGTTGTTGTCCCACTGGGCCGGATCCGTGTTTGCAGCAAGAATGTAGTAGGTACCGGGATCGGGATCGCCCTTGGCGTTAAACTTGTAGCTCGCCGTGATGCCAGCAAGAGCCGGGAGACCCTTCAGCGCTGTAACCACCTGCTCGCGGGTCGGCTTGCCCTTGGCGTTCACTGCCGCCTGGAGGATCGCGGCCCCACAGAAGCTGGCCGAGTCAAACGCCTGGGGCGAGAAGGGCGGGGCCGTACCGTTGTACTTCGCCTTGTAGTCGCTGGCGTACTGCGCGGCGTCGGGGAACTGGCTGACCGGGGCCGCCACGGAGGTGTAGTAGGTTCCCGCCAGCGCGTCACCGGCCAGCTTGGCCAACTCCGGGCTGTCGAGGCCGTCCGGCCCGAGGAACTTCGCCGTGATCCCACGGTCGCGGGCCTGCCGCAGCAGCGGGCCGGCCTGAGGATAGAGACCGCCGAAGTAGATCAGGTCGGGGTTAGCAGCCTGGATGGGGGTCAGGATCGAGCTGAAGTCGCTCTTCTCCTGGGTTCCCTCAAAGCCCAGCACCTTAATCCCAAGCTTCTCCGCTTCCTTCCGGAAGAACTCGGCCACGCCCTGGCCGTAGTCAGTCTTGTCGTGGAGGATGTAGACGCTCGTCGCCTTCAGCGTCTCGCTGGCGAAGCGCGCCCCGATCGGACCCTGCACATCATCACGGCCCACCACGCGGAAGGCGTTGGTATAGCCGCTCTCGGTGATCTTGGGGCTGGTGTTGGCCGGCGAGATCATCACCAGCTTGGCGTTGCTGTAGTCGGGCAGCGCGGCCAGAGCCACGCCCGAGTTCAGGTGGCCGACCACGCAGAGGATATCCGCGTCGGAGACGATGTTCTTGGCGTTGGCCGAGCCGACCTCAGGCTTGGCCTGATCGTCGAAGGGGGCCAACTCGAACGTGACGCCGGTGCCCTTCAGCGCAATGTTCATCTGTGCAATAGCCAGCTCGGTGCCATTGCGGATGCCAATGCCCAGGGCCGACTGGTCGCCGCTCAGCGGGGTCTGGCTGGCGATCTTGATCGTGCCCAGCTTCAGGCCGCTCACCTTGCTGGTGAGCGTGGCCAGGAAGGCCGGGATCTTCACGGCCTTGGCGGCCTCAGGAGCCTCGGTGCCGGTGGTGGCGGCCGTGCCCTCGGGGGCCTCGGTGCCGGTGGTGGCGGCCGTGCCCTCGGGGGCCTCGGTGCCGGTGGTGGCGGCCGTGCCGGTCATAACCGCCGTGCCGGTCATAACCGCCGTGCCCTCGGGGGCCTCGGTGCCGGTGGTGGCGGCCGTGCCGGTCATGACCGCCGTGCCGGTCATAACCGCTGTGCCGGTGATAACCGCCGTGCCCTCCGGGCCTTCGGTCGCACCGGTCTGGGTGACTTCAGCCGCCTCGGTGGCGACCGCCTCGGTGGCGGCCGGCTTCGCGGTGGCGACTGGGACGGTCGGCTTGGGGGAATCGGTGGGCTTGGCGGCGGTGCCGCCACAAGCGGACAGCAGGCTCAGCAGCAGGGCTGCCAGGATGATAAGACTAGACGCTCGCTTCATGTGATCTCCTCGATCAGCAAAAGAATTTGTTAGGAACCGGTAGCTACGATCTCCCCTGGGTTGCTAGCCCGCCATGCACCAGACGCAACGCGCATGGTCAAAAAGCATCAAACACCCCCTTTCCGGGCCGCGCTCGCCGACGGTGGGATAATCTAAATCCCTCCCCTCGAACGCAAAGTTTGGAGGATGCCCGTGAGTTGCGTCGCATCACAGAGCGACATGCGTGGAATTTACGGATTCTGAAGGGTATATGAAGGCGGAGTCTACCCGAATGTAAAATGTTTGTCAAGCCTGTGCAGATGCGTTGACGGAGGTCTGAGCCTCTGCTATGCTGCATTGCGCGTTTCAGGACGACACATTTAAGGGGGGACTATGGGAACCGAGAGATCGCAAGGGCTGCCGATCTGGGCATGGGGTACTCTCGTGGCCCTGGCCCTGATCATCCTGAGTAGCCGGGGCCACCTGTTCGAAAACCCGGCCCTCAGGCAGCACTTTGCGCTCCAGCCCACACCCGTGAGCGGCGCACAGCTCCCCGACCTGGGCATCGCTGGTCTGGCCCCTGATGTTCAAGATGCGGCGCGCAAGCTCTGGCACCAGATCGGCCTGGGTGGCAGCGGCGCACCGATTGAGCCGGTGGTCACCACGCCCCGTGTGCGCGTGGCGGTGCGCGAACTGCGCTCCTCAGACGGTGGCCTAAAGGTGGTCGGCAGCGTCACCAACATCGGCACCACTGATGTGCAGGTGCCGATCAGCGCCTTCGAGCTACGCGATAGCGCCGGCGCATCGTACATCGCTGGTGGCGGGGCCAGCGCCACCCTGCACCCCGGCGACAGTACCCCTCTTGAGCTGACGGTGGCCCTGCCCACGGGCCGTGGCCTCATGCTGATTACCCGCCTACCTCCGGATCCGCCGTTCCCGCAGAAGCTGCTGGTCGCCGACTCGTGAATTGCACCCCTCACCCTCCCCAGCCCTCCCTCTCCCTTTAAGGGAGAGGGGCTGGGGGTGAGGGCAAAGAGAGTGTCTATATGGAAGACATCCCCACACGGGTCGCCCAGATCCGCGAGCGAATCGCCGCTGCCGCCCGCCGTGCGGGTCGTCGTCCCGAGGAGATCACCCTCGTCGCGGTGAGCAAGACCCACGGCCCGGACGTGGTCCGCGCTGCCCTCGCCGCAGGGATCACCGACCTGGGCGAGAACCGGGTGCAAGAAGCCGCCCCGAAGATCGCCACCCTCGCTAACTCTCACCCCCGTCCACGCTGGCACCTGATCGGCCATCTTCAGCGCAACAAGGCCCGCGCCGCCGCCGAGCTATTCGATATCGTGCAGTCGGTTGACAGCCTGCGTCTCGCCGAGATCCTTGATCGCCACGCCGCCGAGATTGGCCGTCGCCTGCCCATCCTGCTCCAGGTGAACGTGAGCGGCGAGGTCAGCAAAGAGGGCTTTGCTCTGGCTGGCGGGATCGCCAATCGTGCCGCCTGCGATCTGCTCTACGCAGAGGTGGAGCGGATCGTGGCCCTGCCGCAGCTTGAGGTGCGTGGCCTCATGACCATCGCCCCGATCACGGGCGACCCCGATGCTGCCCGGCCAACCTTCCGCCTGCTGCGCGAGCTACGCGACGACCTGGCCCGTCGGCTGCCGCAGACGCGCTGGGATGATCTCTCGATGGGGATGAGCGACGACTTTGAGGCGGCCATCGCCGAGGGGGCGACGATTGTGCGCGTGGGACGGGCGATCTTCGGGTCGCGCATGTAACCCTACGGGTCAGATCACAATCGTCAGGAGGGCGACGGCGAAGAGAACCTGGATCAGCGCCGAGGCAACCTGGAGCAATCGTGCGCCGACGGGGGTGCGGCTATAGAGGCTCATGCCGAACCCGCTATTGATCAGGATGATAGCGACGGCGGCCAGCGGCAAGGAGAGTACCTGATGGCGTGGGTGCAGGGCCATCGCCATGCCCGCCGCGTCGGCGCGCAGATCGATCATCGGCGGCAGTCCGGGGTAGATCGCCGCCAGCCAACCCACCAGTAGTAGGCTTAGCCCCACGGCGGACAGCAGCGCCGTCCGCACGACCCGATCGTCCCAGAAGGCGTAGAAGAACATCCGTCCCGCCTCAACGCCAGTTGAGAGTTGCTGGATGACGCCGATCCGGCGGCGCTGCTCAAGCTCCTGCACAAATGTCTCAGGGTTCTCGGGCGAGATCGCAAACGAGTCGCCAGTTGTGTGCAAAATCAACGCCTGGGCCAAGGGCACCGTGGTAAAGCGTTGGACGACTTTACCCTCAGGGAGTTGGATACTCCCGTGGAAGTAGCCGATGCTGTTGGCTCGGCTGCCCGCGACCTCGGGCAAGCTTGCCCCGCTCTCAACGCTCTCGATCTGTGCCAGCGGGACAACGGTGCGGTTGCCCAGCCAAAGGATGTAGAACCCGTTGCGATCAACCCCATAGCTGAGAGTGAGGGTGGCGGCAACGCGGTAGGCGAAGATTCCTGCGGCCAGGAGCAAGGCCATGCCCATGAGCAACTGGAGATACAGGCCCAGGTTGATCTCCCACTGAACGGGGGGCATGGCCAGGGCGAGTCCGATCCGGGCGAGCAGGGTGATCGCGCCTGCGGCCGCAAGGACGAACAGAGCGATAGCGAGCCAGAGACGGCTAGAGGCTTGTGATTTCCATCGTCGCATATGGGTGATGCGAGCGAAAAGCGGGCTGTGGCCCGCTTTTCGCTCTGACAGAGAGGTGTGTCGGGTGAGCCGTTACGGTGTCGTGGTCGCCGTTGGGGTAAGCTCAGTCGCTGCGCTCGTTGCTGCCGGAGTGGGCTGGGCCGGTACTTTTGTCGCCACCGGGGCAGGTGCGGGCGTAACAACCACCGCGCCGACGGTCGGTGCCAGGGTTGGCAGCGGCGTAGGCACCTGGGTCGGTGGGCCAGGCTCGTAGATCGGCACAACCGAGGGTGTGGCGGCAACCGTGGGCGAGGGCGTCTGCGCGGGGAAGCGCTCGGTTGCGATGGCGGCGCGTTGCTCAACAAGCCACGTATCGAGCGCCTTGGTGCGCGCATCGCGCAACTGCTCGTCCTTCGTCGGAACCTGGCGCTCCGTCACCTCGATAATGTGCCAGCCAAACTGGCTGCGGATGGGGTCGCTCACCGTGTTGAGAGCCAGACCAAAGGCAGCCTTGACCAGTTCTGGCGGATAGGTCGCGCCATTATCGGCCTTGCCGTTCTTATCGAACAGGCCGATGTCACCGCCGACCTTGGCCGAGCCGGGGTCGGCAGAAATGGCCGTAGCCACACCCACAAAGCTCGCGCCCGCGCGTAGTTCGGCCACCTGCGAGTCAGCCTGACCCTTGGCGTCCTTAAAGAGGGCGTCGATCTGTTCCTGAGTGGCCCCGGTGGGCAGGCTTACCGCGATCAGGATCTGGCGGGCCTTCACCTTCTTCGGCTCGCTGCTCAGCACAAAGCTCTGCTCAGGCACCAAGCTTTCCTGCACCTTGGTGTTGATCACCTGCTCGCGAAACTGGGAGATCAGCGTGGCGCGGAAGTCGTCCTTGGTGAGGATAGGCTTCAACTGGGCGTTTACCAACTCGATCTCGTAGCGGCGGTAGATCTCATCCACGATCTGACCAAGCTGCGTGGCCGCCTCGTCTGCTTGCGGAGTAGGCTTCGTGGTACTCGTTGGCTCAGGAGTGACCGTGGGGCCGCCGGGCGTTGGCGATGCCGCGATGGTGGGCACCTTCGTGGCGGTCGGCGCAGCGGTGGCCGTCGCCGACACAACGGACGTTGCACCGGTTACCGGAGCAACCGTGCCGCTGATGGTCGCCGTGCTGGTGATCGGCGCGACCGGCGGCGGGATAAAGACCTGGCCCATGTCATTCGCCACGGCCTGGTTGATCTCGCCATCGCTGACGCTGATGCCCATCTTCGCAGCGCCCTGCTCCTTGATTTGGAGCGTCTGCCACTGGTTGACCACAGCATCATCAACCGGGCTGGTGCGGATCTTCTGCACCTGGCTGTTGATCTGAGGGCTCTGGTTAGCGAACTGCTGGGTAAACTGCTGGTTCCCGCCAAAGAGCGCGACCAACTGGAAGTTCTGGGCGATCTGGCGGGCGTAGGCCAGGCGCTGCGTCTGCCAGTAGTCGCGTCGGCTCAGCGTGGCCGTACCCACCTGGGCCACAGGTCGGCTTGGGAGCCAGAGTTGGTCGTAGCTGAGGCCGATGATCACCGCCAGGAGGGCCAGACCAATAGCGGTGGCAGTCGTGATCACCACCCGGCGCTGATTGCGTACCTCACGCTCGTGGTGCGCGAGACGCTTGCGCGACGGCGGGCGAGAAACGGCGGGGGCCACAGCCTGCACCTTAGGGCGCTGCTTCTGCGGCTCTGGGCTGCGACCGCCCTGCTGAGGAGTCTTCGGTGTGTCAGCCATGCGTGTATAGAGGCACAACATAATGCGCGGACGCGGGGCGTGTGCCAGAGCGCCGGGGCGCACGGGCGACACGCGGCATCTCACGCATCATCACTAAGGTGGCGGATTAAAAGGGATTATCCGCACGCGGCTGAAGCCGCTACTACGAACACCACAAACTGTCAAGCTGTTCTGAACCATGTCAAGGCGCAAAGACAGAGCAGGGCTGCGGACGGGGGCGGGCGCTTCGCCCTGCCCCCTGTTGCCCCGTGGCTACTCTGCCTTCTCGGCAGTTACCTCGGCACCCTCGACAGCCGCACTCGCACCGCCCTTCACCTCGATGACGGTCATCAGGTGCCGCATGATCGCGTCGGTCAGCTTAAGAGTGCGCTCGACCTCCGTCACCTTCGCGGCCGGAAGGTTGTATGTGATCAGCACATAGTAGCCCTCGGTGAAGTTGCGGCGGCTGGCCTCGCCGCTGGCGTATTCGCGGATCGGGTAGGCCAGCTTGCGGCGGCCCCACGGCGATGCCTGGTTGATCCCGGAGATCTCACCCCCGCCAGCCACGATGGAATGCGTGACCCGCTCGATAGCGGCGGTGATGCCCTCCTCATTGGCGTGCAGCGGGCTAATGACGATCATTAGTTCGTAATTACGACGACGTTCGCGCATGTATTCCTCCTCTGGTGTAATCCCGCTCGTCGAACCGATCTGGCTGCGCGTGCCGGGCGGCGCGGCGGGACAGAAAGACATCGGCTGCACGAATATGCGCAGCGATGTATTCATATGATCGCGGGATTATACCACGAAATCAGCCTACCCACCGATTTGCGACATGCCGCGCAGGGTGGGCAGCACGCCCTCGGGCAACCCGTGGCCCCAGGGTTTCAGAGACACAGCGTTGCGAATGAGTTGCTCGATCTCGTCCTGGCCCGCCCCAGAGCGCACCGCCGCCCGCAGATCCAGCTCATCGTCGCGCAGCAGGCATAGGTGCATACGACCCTCGGCGGTCAGGCGCATGCGGTTGCATGTGGCGCAGAAGGGGTCGGTGACGGCGCTGATGAAGCCAAGTTTGCCGGGCGCACCGGGGATACGGTAGCGCCGCGCTGGGTCGGACGGATCCTGCCCGTAGGGTTCCAGCGGGCCAAAGTGGGCCGTAATGCGGGCGACCAACTCGGCACTGCTGATCACGCCCTCTTCGGCCAGACCGGCCACCCCGGTTAGCGGCATCACCTCGATAAAGCGAAACTCCCAGGGGTACTGCGTGGTCAGGGCGGCCAGGCGGACGACCTCGTCGTCGTTCATGCCGCGCACCACCACCGCGTTCAGCTTGATGGGGCGCATCCCGACCTCATCCGCCGCCCGCACCCCCGCCCAGACATCGTCCAGGCTACCGCCGCGAGTCATCTGGCGGAACTTCTGCGGGTCGAGGCTATCGATACTGACGTTCACCCGGTCGAGTCCGGCCTCCTTCAGCGGAACAGCCAGGTGGCGCAGGCGCAGAGCGTTGGTGGTCATAGCGATATGTTCGATACCAGGGATGGCCTTGATCGCACGCACGAGATCGACGATCTCGTGGCGCAGGGTCGGCTCGCCGCCAGTGAGCCGGATTTTGCGGAACCCAGCGGCGGCAGCGGCGCGCAGCACTAGGATCAGTTCGTCGTTGCTGAGCAACTCGGGGCGCGGCAAAAACTGCACACCCACCGTCGGCATGCAGTAGACACAGCGCATATTGCAGCGGTCAGTGAGCGACACGCGCAGATAATCGATCCGCCGCCCGTAGCTGTCGTGGGCCGGTGTCTTGTGCGCGTGCATCGGATGACGGCGGGGTTCGATGAACGTGATGGGAACCGCACCCGTCATTGGGTGTTCAAGCAGCATTGCTCCCCTCCGGCGAGTACATTTTGAATAAGCCGACCTTGCCCCCTCACCCCTGGCCCCTCTCCCTCACGGGGAGAGGGGAGATTCCCCAAACAGGAAGCTTCCGGCTCCCCCTCTCCCGCTTAGGGAGAGAGGGCTGGGGGGTGAGGGCTGTTCGGCGGTAGATTCGTTAACGTGAAAGGTATTGGCCCTAACCCTTCAGACTATCCACGTTATCAATGTTTACCGTGTTCCACGTGCGGTAGATGGCAATGATCATCGCCAGGCCAACGGCAGCCTCAGCGGCAGCCACGGTAATGATGAAGATGGCAAAGGTCGGCCCGGTGATGAAGCGCGGCTCCAGATAGCGCCAGAAGGCCACCAGGTTGATATTCACCGAGTTGAGCATCAGCTCGATGCCCATGAGGACGCCGACGAGGTTGCGGCGCGAGAGGGCACCAAACAGACCGATACAGAACAGCGCGGCGGCCACCACCAGCACCGCTTCAAGCGGAATCGCACGGGTCATCGGGCATTACCTCCGGTAGACAAGGTTTTAGATTGCAGATGTGCCGCACGTAGAGCGATTAATCAGCTGCATCAGCGACCGCCGACACCCGCTCCGCAGTCGCCTGCTGGCGCTGCCGTAGGATATGCTCCTCCGACAGAGTGAGGACGCGGCGGCGGCGGGAGCGCTCCTCAAAGGCGATCACAATCGCGCCAATCAGGGCGACAGTGAGCAAGATACCGGCCACCTCAAAATGGATAACGAATTCGTTGACGAATCCGCGACCGATGTCCTCTACCCCCGAGAGTGTCTCAGGCGCATCAACCGGGCCGGTGGGCAGCGGAATGTTCCATGTGTGGCCAATCAGCGTAGGCAGCAGCACCGCGCCAAACAGGCCGAGCGAGATCAGCGCCGCCGCCCACCAGTGCTTGGTGAGTAGTCGCTCACCTTCGCTTGAACGAGTGAGCATGATCGCGAACAGGATCAGAATCGAGATCGCCCCGACGTAGACGAGTACCTGCACGATGGCGATGAACTCGGCCTCAAGGGTCAGGTAGAGGGCGGCCACAGCGAAAAACGACGCGATCAGCCACAGCGCCGCGTGGATGACATTTCGCACCGTCACCACCATCATCGCCGCGCCGATGATCAGGGCCGCCAGCAACCCAAAGATGATTTGAATCAACAGATCCATCGGTTCCCACCCGTAGGGGCGTCGCAGCAAGATGAGCGCCACACGCTCATCTCGCTGCTGCGCCCCTACGCCACGTTCGTCAACTGCTCAAGAACGTCATCGTCCTGGCGTGCGCGCTCATCCTGCGATTGCGCGAAGATCCGCGCCAGGAAGAGGTAGGCACCCAGGTTCAAGGCCAACGTCACCCCAAAGGCCGCCGCCCAGCGCACCAGCGGCGACCAGCCCTCCACAAAGGCTAGTCCATCAGCCGCGCCCCACTTCGTCAGGCCCACCCAGATCGCCGCGCTGAAAATATTCACCAGGGTCAGTGGAATGAGGAACTTCCAGCCGAAGTCCATCAGTTGGTCAATGCGCAGGCGAGCGTAGGCCCCACGGATCCAGACCATCACGAAGAAGAAGCCGTAGGTCTTGGTCAGGAAGTAGAACACGCCGAGGACACCGGCCAGCACATTGAAGACCCAGCCGCCCTGCGGGTTCACAGGCGTAATCGCCTGGGCGTAGAGCCAGCCCACGCCCGGCCCCTGCCAGCCGCCGAAGAAGATGATCGACGTGATCGCGCAGAGCAGGAAGTTGAGCACATACTGGGCCAGGTAGAACAGGCCGAACTTCATGCCGCTGTACTCGGTCATATAACCGGCGACAATCTCCGAGTCAGCCTCAGGGATGTCGAAGGGGGTGCGCTCACCCTCGGCCAGCGCGGCGATGAAGAAAGCGATAAAGGCCAGGAACCCCACCGGCGAGAAGATAAACCAGCCCAGCCCCCAGTCCGGCACGCTGGCCACATCCCTAGTGCTGATAAACAGGCCGCCCTGGTAGTTGATTAGTTCAACAATCGAGAGGCTCCCAGTGACCAGCACAATCGCCAACAGGCTGAGTACCGCCGGAATCTCGTAGCTCACCATCTGGGCCACGGCGCGCATCGCGCCGACCAGGGCAAACTTATTGCTCGACGCCCAGCCCGCCATCATCAGGCCGACGGCGCTTACCGAGGAGATGGCGAAGAAGAAGAGCAGGCCGAGATTCATATCAACTGGCACCATGCCCGGCCCCCAGGGCAGCACCGCGAACATAAACATCGTCGGGGCCACCACCACGCACGGGGCGATGAAGTGTACCCACTGGTCGGCGGCGGTGGGAACAATGTCTTCCTTGGTGAAGATTTTCACGCCGTCGGCCAGAGGCTGAAACATACCCTCAGGGCCAACCCGGTTTGGCCCGATCCGGTCTTGCATACGAGCGATGGCCCGCCGCTCATACAGAGTCAGGAAAAGCATCTGGAAGGGCGCGATCCCAAAGAGGAGCGCGGCAACGATCAGGTAGCCGATCAGCGCAATCGCCCAGCTTGGCCAGCCCCAGCCGAAGGAGGTATTGATCACCTGGTTGACAACATCTTGCATGAGCTATTCTCTCGCCGTCATTGGCTGTGGCAAAGGCCACCTATTCGTTATTGCCCTGCTCAGCAGCCAGCTTAGCCGCGTTGGCCGCCTTGATCGCCGCCAACCGCGCCGCCTTCGCGTCCAGCGGCGCTGTCGCCACTGCCGTCTCAACTGACACCGGCGCTGCTTCGGCCTGCTTGGCCGCGTTGGCCGCCTTGATCGCCGCCAGCTTCGCCGCCTTCGCGTCGGCGGGCGATAGCGCAACCGGAGCCTCGGCAGGCGCGGGAGCCGCGCCCTTATTTGCGTTGGCCGCCTTGATCGCCGCCAGCTTGGCCGCTTTCGCATCGGCGGGCGATAGCGCAACCGGAGCCTCGGCAGGCGCGGGAGCCGCGCCCTTATTCGCATTAGCCGCCTTCATCGCCGCCAGTTTGGCCGCCTTCTCCTCAGGCGTCAGTTTTGCGGCGGGCGCGGCGGGCGCAGCGGGAGCCGACACAGCAGCAGCGGCGGGCGCGGCAGCGGCGGCAGCAGCCAACTCCAAGCGGCGAGCCTTAATTTTCTCGGTCAGGCTCGCCGCAAGGCCGATCACATCGGGGCGGCGCTTGATGCTGCCCTGAAGTTTCTTCATCGCCCCGGCCTGCACCTCAGCCCATAGGCCCGGCGCGATACCGGTGTAGTACGAGATCGACCGATTAAGCTGGGCCTTGCGCATCGTAAGCGAGGCCCGATTAGCGGTAGACAGCTCATACACATGATCCATCTTGATCGAGTCAAAGGGACAGACCTCAGCGCAGAACCCGCAACTCATACAGGCGTCGTACTCAATAATGAATTCCGTCGCCGCCGGCACCATCTTGCCAGTGACCGGATCCTTCGCCTGGGTGATATGGATCACCTGCGGCGGGCAGATCCGCTGACACTGGTAGCAGCCGGTACACAACTCGTGGCCGCTCTCGTCATCGAAGAGCAGCACCGGCATATTCCGATACGCCTGCGGCATCGGCAGACGCTCCTCGGGGTACTCGACCGTAAACGTGCCGTGGATCTTGCTGAAGTTGTCATTCTTGCGAAACGAGCCTGCCCAGTGATCCCAGACCACCCTGAGTCCCTGGAGTAGACCCTGCCCGGCGCGCAGTTTACCCCTGCGCCGATCCATCACTATCACACTGCCATGCTGCGTTTCAGTCGTCACCGATCCACCTCGCCCATCACGATATCGATGCTGCCCAAGATCACCACCATATCGGCAACCTTATAGCCCCGACACATATCACCAAGCGGCGTGAGGTTAATGAACGAGGGCGCACGCACCTTGTAGCGATAGGGCCTACTAGAGCCATCGCTGACCAGATAGAAGCCCAGTTCGCCCTTCGGCGTCTCAACGCGGGCGTAGACATCACCCACCGGCGGGCGCACATTCTGGCGGGCCTTAGGGTTAATGTGGCCGCCCTGCGCGTCGGGTAACTGCGCGATCACCTGCTCGATGATCCGCTTGCTCTGGCGCATCTCCTCGATCCGCACCAGAATGCGGTCGTAAACATCGCCCACCGAGCCGACCGGCACATCAAAGTCAAGCCGGTCGTAGATGCTGTAGGGCTCCGCCCGCCGGATGTCGTAGGCCACACCAGAGCCGCGCAGCACCGGCCCGGTGACGCTATAGGCCAGAGCAAGATCCTTAGGCAAAATACCGATGCCCTCAGAGCGCTGAAGCAGGATCTCATTCTCACGCAGCAGGCGCTCCATCTCATCGATGAAGGCCGGCATCGCCACCAGCAGATCCTTGAGGCGCGGCATAAAGTCAGCCGTCAGATCGCGGGCCACCCCGCCAAAGCGGAAGTAGTTACACATCAAGCGCGCACCCGAGACCGACTCAAAAAGATCCAGGATCTTCTCGCGCTCACGCATACCGAAGGCGAGTTGGGTCTGCCAGGCTCCCATATCGTTGATCAAGAAGCCCAGGGCACCAGCGTGGTTAAGGATGCGGGTCAATTCAACCATCAGCACGCGGATATACTCAGCGCGCTCGGGCACCTCAATCCCGACCAATTTCTCCACCGCCATGGCATAAGCGTGGTTATTTGCCATTGCATTGAAGTAATCCAGCCGATCCGTATAGGGCATATTTTGCAGGTAGGTGTTCACCTCCGCGATCTGCTCGTGGTTGCGGTGCAGATAGCCAAAGACCGGCTTCAGATCGGTGACCGTCTCACCATCCACCGTCACCAACATCCGAAACACGCCGTGGGTCGAGGGGTGCTGCGGCCCAATATTGATCTGGAGTTCTTCCGTTTTCAGCATAATGAATTCAAAATTCAAGATGCAAAATGCGCGCTTATCTTGCCGTGTGCATTTTGCATGGGCTACTCGTCTTCACCGATATACTTATCGCCCTGCTTGGGAAAATCCTTCCGCATCGGGAAGCCCTCGAACTCGTCCCACATATAAATGCGGTGGAGGTAGGGATGCCCCACAAACGTAATCCCGTAGAGGTCGAACGCCTCGCGCTCGTGAAAGTTCGCCCCCGGCCAGTCGGGCGTCAGCGACGGCACCACGGGGTTTTCGCGCGGCACGCGAACCTTGAGCGCCAGGGACGGGCCGCCCTCAACATTGTAGAACCGGTAGACCACCTCGAAGATTCCGTCGGTCAGGTAGTCCACCACACAAATATCGGAGAGATAGGCATAACCCAGGACATCGCGCAGATACAGGGCGGCATCAACCACCCGAGCGGCGTCCACCAGCGTATCGCCGGTGACAAAGGCGGCGGGAGCGTGGCCCTGCGCGGGCGGCGGAGCCACCTTCAGCGGGTACACCTCCTGCACGACGCCGGGTAAAGCGCGGCCCAGTCGCACCCGCAGATCATCAGCGCTCACGTTAGGCATTGGACACCTCATCGCGCTTGAGATCATTGGCGGCGATCTCGGGAGAGATCCCACGGGCCTTCAGCGCGTGTTCAAGCGCAACAGTGGGATCCATAATCGGGAAGTGGCGCGTGATCTCGGGGTGTTCGATCTGCCCGCTCTTCTGCTCGCCATACTCGGGCGAAGTATAGGGACTCACCGACGGCAGACCGCCCACCGGATCAACCAATTTGCCATCAACCTCAAGACCCTGAGCGCCGAACGTCGGCACCGGAAAATCCTGCATCTGCGGCTTATCACCCTTGCCATACCAGCGCAGCCGACCAAGTTTCTGATTGTCGATCTGCTCTTGGAGGGTGATCAGGGCGTGTAGCAGCGCCTCGGGGCGCGGCGGGCAGCCGGGGATGTACACATCCACAGGCAAAAACAGATCAACCCCACGCACCACATTGTAGCCATCGCGGAAAGGGCCACCGGAGGTGGCGCAGGCACCCATCGCGATCACATAGCGCGGCTCGGCCATCTGATTGTAGAGCCGCACCACCTGGGGCAACATTTTCTTCGTAACCGTACCGGCGACAATCATCAGGTCAGACTGGCGCGGCGAGGCGCGAAACAACTCGGCCCCAAAGCGCGAGACATCGTAGCGGCTCAGACCGAAGGCCATCATCTCGATAGCGCAGCAGGCCAAGCCAAACGACATCGGCCAGATCGACGAGCGCCGCCCCCAGTTATAAAAGCGGTTGACCGTCGAGAGGAAGACCCCCTGCTGCTCAAGATCCTGCTGGATGTTGTTTGCGTCTGCCATATCTCGATTTCAGATTTTAGATTTTAGATTTTAGATTTTAGATTGCCGCAGCAATCCACAATCCACAATCCACAATCTA